>NZ_JAUBSX010000074.1:0-37429 GCF_036704885.1 Microcoleus sp. F4-D5
TCCTCGAATGCAGGAACCTCGCTCTGTCTTGAAAGCTAAACTGCGGGGGTGATTAAGCCTTTTTCAGTGCCATTGGACTTTGGTCTTCAGATTTTGATCGGGACTAAAGTTCTCACTACGAACCAATGTTACTGCGGTTGTTTGACCGGAGATAACAGGACTTCAAGATTCTTTAAAGAAGCGGATGATTTCGCGAACGTGGTTGAGAAATTGTCCGTCATCGGTGAGTTGGGCGATCGCACTTTCTGCATTTCTTGCCAGTGCAGTGTGTTCGGCCTGATTTGTCGATCGGAAATTTTCCAGTGATGCTGCTAATCGAGTTAATTCTCTTCTAGTCGCTTCCTGCTGCCGCTCTTGTACAGCTACCCAAGAATTCGGATCGTTAGAATTGAATCTAGCTTCCAAGTTTTGAAGGGTAGATTCTAAGTTGGCGAAGCGGGTGCGGAGTTCGAGAATATCTTCGCGGGGATGAAAAAATTGATTGCGAATCATTGTCAGCCGCGCCGCTAAATACTGATAACCTCTAATCGCGGGGCGCAGTATAGTTAACAGCAGCGCTGCACCGGAACTCAGATAGCCAACAGCGCTAATTCCGGCGGCTGCTAGGGCGTAAAGTGCGATCGCGCTCAAGAGGTGAAGTCCGAGAGCAACCCACAAGGAACGGCTAGCTAATAATTTAACATATTTGACTTGTTTCTCATCTACTGCAATCCCTTTTGCTGTTGATTCTGCAGCTTGCGCTAAAACTTCTTTAGCTTCAAAATGGATATTCCAGGGAACTGTAACTATCAACAACAGCCATTCAAAACTAGCAATGGCAATTACCCAATCGATGAAGCTGCCGGCGGGGATGTGCAGCCATTGCAGAATGGCAAAAACTAGCAGCAAAAATATACCTGTGACGGCACCAAAACCTGCGAAAGTGTAATACATGGCGATCGCCCTTGCGAAATGTTGTTTTGATTGTGTGTGCGTTCCCAGGGTTAGGTGCAAAGGATGTGACAGTTACGAAAGCTTCATATTAAACTAGATTTGCAGCCGCTGCGATCGCCCTGTTGGTATGTAAAAATAATGTGACAGTTAAAAAAGTTTCATATTAAACTAAAAGAACTCGACTTTTAAATTCTAACTTCTGCAGATACCAAACATGGTAAAAATATAGTTGTCAGGGGTTCAACTTGAGAAATAGTGAGTAGGTTAATTTGAAATTTAGGTTCGCTAATGGCTTTGCAAAGCAGCAGAAACACCTGCGGCTGAGATAAACTGATTGGGAGGTTGAGCGCTGGTGCTGTCAGTTGCTTCCATCTGAGATGTTGCACCATTCTCAATAAGCTTTTTATGGGTGGCGTCGGAGCAACGGCCCACAATAAAATTAAGTCTTCGCTTCACCGGCCGTCGGGCTTTTTAAGCGAGAATGGTGCAAGATGTGAGTTCCCTGCAACCTTGACACCACTACTGCAACCTGTCAACAGCTAGAGCAAAATAGATCCAATTTAAGCGTAGCCTGTCCCAGATTCATTAACTGCGCGTCTACAATCTAAAATCAACAGTCAGCAGCAAGGACAAACCGATGGCAAACTCAACTATTGGCCTAGAAAATCAACTTTACGATTATCTGCTATCTATTTCTCTGCGGGAGCCAGATATTCTTCAGAAACTACGGGAAGAAACTGCTAAGCATCCTATGGGTATGATGCAGATAGCTCCCGAACAAGGTCAGTTTATGGAGATGCTGGTGCAGCTTATGGGAGCGACCAAAACCATAGAAATTGGGGTTTTTACTGGTTATAGCTCGCTGTGCGTAGCTTTGGCGCTGCCTTCAAACGGTCAGATTATTGCTTGCGATGTCAGCGAGGAATATACTGCGATCGCGCGACGCTATTGGGAAGCTGCGGGCGTTGCTAATAAAATTTCTTTGCAGTTGGGCCCAGCAATAAATACTCTCGACAAACTAATAGCTGAGGGACAAGCTGGAACTTTTGATTTTGCCTTCATCGACGCTGATAAAGAAAATTATGAGGCTTATTTTGAGCGATCGCTGCAACTTGTACGCAATGGCGGTTTAATTGTAATTGACAACGTTCTGTGGTCTGGACGAGTTGCTGACCCTCAAGTACAAGACGAAAGCACCCTCGCCATCCGTACTTTTAACGACAAATTGCGCAAAGATCCCAGAGTTACTCTCAGTGTTGTCCCCATTGCTGACGGGCTGACTTTGGCATTGAAACGCCGCTGGGCTACTATGATGGAACCCGAATATCATAATTAAAGAATTGTTTGCGGTTTGCGGTTCTTTTTTAAATTGCCACAAACTGCTAATTATTCAAGAATATACAACTAAGTTTTATATATAGAGTAAGGTGCGAATTGCGTACTCTAGCAACTCAAAACTATAGAGTAAGGTGCGGATTGTGCACCCTACAGAATAATGTATTTTTTAGTTAATCAGAGGCGCAAATGCTGGGTTCAATTTTACAGGTTAAAATACCGATTCACGAAACTTTTCAGTGTACTGTTCAAGGCGAAGGTTACTGGACGGGGACTTTAGTTGATTTTATCAGATTGGCCGGTTGCCCTGTGCGGTGTCCTTGGTGCGACACCGGTTATGCCAATGGGGGCAAAGGTTTGCCGTCTGTACCGCAGTCGATCGCACAATTGCTCGCTCAATTGCAGTCTCCGAGAGTGGTAATTACTGGCGGCGAACCTTTCATTCACCAGAATTTGCCTGAGTTAGTTGAAGCTTTGTTAGAAGCTGACAAGCAGGTGAGTATTGAAACTTCCGGCGCTTGCTGGCTGGATGTTTCCCCGCAGGCTTGGATTACTCTTTCTCCTAAGGAACACGTCAATCCTAAATATCCGGTGCAAGAGATTTTTTGGACTAGAGCTAATGAAATTAAGTTGGTGATTAGCACTGGCGAAGAAGTTGAATTTTATCACAAGCATTTGGAAAAAAATGTGAATATCCCGGTTTTTTTGCAACCTGAATGGAACTCACAAAAATCAGCAATTCCCATTATTTTGGAATTGCTCAAACAAAATCCTAGTTACAAGTTATCTTTGCAAACTCACAAGTTTATTGGCGTGCAATAAATCAATAATTCAACCAGATATATGCGTCAGTTGGACGGTGTAAAGTGGGAGTGCATCGCCCTACCATCTGTGGAACTATGTGCTAAAATTAAAGCAGCAATTTATGATAATTTGAACGTAATGGAAACAACTACGGAAACCCCAATGGGAAAAGTTATCACAACCCTAGTAATTACGAATCGGCTGGATGAAGGAAAAGCCGAAGATGGTCTGATTAAAATAGAGCAAGTCAGGTCTGTTACTCTAGAAAATGTTTTGGTAGATACGGGGGCGACAACTTTGTGTTTGCCTAAAGATGTCATCGCCAGACTGGGTTTGAAAATCCTCAAGCAAGTGGTTGTGGAAACAGCCACGGGCATTAGTGAGGCGAGGATTTTTCAAGATGCCAAGATTTCTCTGTGCGGCCGCGAAGGGACTTTTGAGTGTTTGGAATTGCGAGAGGGGAAAACTCCACTTTTAGGCGTGATTCCGATGGAAGCGCTGGGAATTGAAATTGATTTGAAAAATCAAAGATTGAAGGTTTTGCCTGACGGGCCGACGGAAACTTATTTGACAATTCTTTGATATTCTTGAGTTTGGATGCCACCTATTCCAAAGGCAGCGCTAAGATGGTTAAGCACTGTTTTGCACTACTCTCATGTCCCAACGCGCCGAAACCTCACATAGCCAGCCAAGTGCATCCCACAACGGGCATAATGTGACGACTTCTAACTCCAACAGCCAAAATACAATTCGGATTCGCGGTGCGAGACAGCACAACCTCAAGAATATCGATCTGGAACTGCCGCGCGATCGACTGATTGTTTTTACTGGTGTCTCCGGTTCTGGTAAGTCTTCCCTCGCTTTCGATACAATTTTTGCCGAGGGACAGCGCCGCTACGTCGAGTCTCTCAGCGCCTACGCGCGCCAGTTTTTGGGACAGTTGGACAAACCGGATGTGGACGCGATCGAAGGCTTGAGTCCGGCTATTTCGATCGACCAAAAGTCAACTTCTCACAACCCGCGATCGACTGTTGGCACTGTTACAGAAATTTACGATTATCTCAGATTGCTCTACGGCAGAGCCGGCGAACCGCACTGTCCGATTTGCGATCGCTGCATTGCGCCGCAGACAATTGATGAAATGTGCGATCGAGTCATGGCACTTCCCGACGGCACTCGCTTTCACCTTCTGGCACCAGTTGTGCGCGGAAAAAAAGGCACTCACCGCAAATTATTGTCGAGTATAGCTGCAGAAGGATTTATCCGCGTCAAAGTTGACGGAGAAATTTTAGAACTTTCCGAAAATATCGAATTAGATAAAAATCATACGCACAATATTGAGATAGTTGTCGATCGGTTAATTAAAAAACCCGGTTTAGAAGAACGTTTAGTTGATTCTCTGGCAACTTGTTTGCGCCATTCTGAAGGGATCGCGATAATTGAAGAGTTACCGAGTGATGAAAATTCCCAACCGCAGGGGCCGATCGTATTTTCTGAAAACTTTGCTTGTCCCGAACACGGCGCAGTAATGGAAGAACTTTCCCCCCGGTTATTTTCGTTTAACTCGCCTTACGGCGCGTGCCAGAATTGCCACGGTTTGGGGAGTTTGCGGACTTTTGCGCCGGAGTTGGTAATTCCCGACGAGAAAGCGCCTCTTTATTGTGCGATCGCACCTTGGTCTGACAAAGACAATTCTTATTATCTTTCTTTGCTTTGCAGTATTGCTGATACTTGCGGGTTTGATATCGACACTCCTTGGTATCGATTAAAGCCCGAACACCAGCGGGTGATTTTGTACGGCAATGAGTCCAAGGGTAATTCAGAAAGTAAGAAGCGAGAGGGCAACACCACCGATTTGAGAAGAGATTTTAAGGGCGTAATTTCCATGTTGCAGCGCCAGTACGACGATACTGGTTCCGATCTGATCAAGCAGAAGTTGGAACAGTATCGGGTCGATCGCTCTTGCGAGGTTTGTCACGGCAAACGCTTGAAACCCGAGGCGCTTTCGGTGCGGTTGGGACAGTACGGAATTGTAGATTTAACGAGTATTTCGATTCGCGAATGTCGCGAACGAGTAAATAATTTGGGATTGAGCGATCGGCAATTCCAAATATCCGATTTAGCCCTGAGAGAAATCAAAGCAAGGCTGCAATTTTTGCTTGATGTCGGGTTAGATTACCTGACTTTAGACCGCGCAGCAATGACGCTTTCTGGCGGAGAAGCCCAGCGAATTCGGCTGGCGACTCAAATCGGTTCTGGTTTGACCGGCGTTCTCTACGTTTTGGACGAACCCAGCATCGGACTCCACCAAAGAGACAATTTTCGCCTGCTGCAAACCTTAACAAAGTTGCGAGATTTAGGCAATACTTTGATTGTGGTAGAACACGATGAAGAAACCATGCGATCGGCAGACCATATTGTCGATATCGGGCCCGGTGCCGGCGTTCACGGTGGCAAAATTATATCGCAAGGAAGTTTAGAAAATTTGCTAACTGCAGAGGAATCTTTGACTGGTGCTTATTTGTCGGGGAAGCGAGTAATTGAAACCCCTAATGAAAGGAGAAAAGGCAACGGCAAAGCTCTCTCAATCATAAATGCGACGCGCAACAATTTAAAAAATATTGATGTAGAAATTCCGCTGGGAAAACTTGTCTGCGTGACGGGAGTTTCCGGTTCGGGAAAATCAACTTTAATCAATGAATTGCTGTACCCGTCGCTGCAACACTATATCACCAAAAAAGTACCTTTACCGCCCGATATTGATGCCCTCAAAACTAAAGGCGAACGCTCTCTAGAGGATGTGGTTGATAAGGTAATTGTCATCGATCAATCTCCCATCGGTCGTACTCCGCGCTCTAATCCCGCTACTTACACGGGAGTCTTTGATGTGATTCGCGATTTGTTTGCCGAAAGCATTGAAGCGAAAGCCAGAGGTTACAAAGCGGGGCAGTTTTCTTTTAACGTGAAAGGGGGAAGGTGCGAAGCTTGCGGCGGCCAAGGCGTGAACGTGATTTCGATGAATTTTCTGCCGGATGTTTACGTGCAGTGTGAGGTTTGCAAGGGTGCACGGTACAACCGAGAAACGCTGCAAGTGAAGTATAAAGGCAAGTCGATTTCTGATGTTTTGAATATGACTGTTGAGGAAGCTTTGGAGATGTTTAAAAATATTCCCAGGGCGGGCGCCAGACTGCAAACTTTGCTTGATGTTGGTTTGGGTTACATTCAGTTGGGACAGCCCGCACCTACGCTTTCTGGGGGCGAAGCGCAGCGGGTAAAATTGGCAACGGAACTGTCGCGCCGCGCTACTGGGAAGACGCTTTATTTAATCGATGAACCGACGACGGGTTTGTCGTTTTATGATGTTCACCATTTGTTAAATGTGCTGCAAAGGTTGGTGGATAAGGGTAATTCAATTTTGGTAATCGAACACAATTTGGATGTGATTCGGTGCTGCGATTGGGCGATCGATTTGGGGCCTGAAGGGGGAGATAAGGGCGGCGAAATTATTGTGGCGGGGACGCCGGAGGATGTGGCGGCAAATCAGAGGTCTTATACTGGGAAATATTTGCAAGCTGTTTTGCAGCAGCATCCTTTGGGGGAGGCTGTAGCCGTTAGTTAATACTAACAGGAATTATTATTATGCAATTGGCATACTAAAATCCAATTGTAGGGTGTGTCAGGTGAGCTTTTATAACGATTATTGAGAGTTACAATATCTGACGCACCTTACAACTGAAATTAATACTACTCTAAGGGGGCGATCGGTTACAGTTATTCCGGCGTAATATTCGGGTATAATGTTTACTAATAGTGTCCGATGTAAATCCTTGGGTACAATCTAAAAATGGCAAAGGATATCTTCCACAACACGGTCAAAATCGCCCTACAAAAAGATGGCTGGAAGATTACCCACGATCCCTACCAGTTACGTTATGGTGTTGCTGATGTCTACATCGATCTTGCAGCCGAAGAAGCGATCGCCGCTGAAAAAGAAGGACGTAAAATAGCTGTAGAAGTCAAAAGTTTCGCAGGTGGCTCCACCATTTCTGAATTCCACACCGCCCTCGGCCAATTCCTCAACTATCGCATTGCCATCGAAGTCTCTAGCGAACCAGAACGTATGCTGTATCTGGCAGTCCCCACCGATACCTACCAAATGTTTCTCAGATTTGAACCCGCAAAAACTGTCATCGAACGTTATGAAATCCGACTAATTGTTTACAATCCAACTCGTGAGGCGATCGACCAATGGATAGACTAAACGAATACCGCAAAATTGTTTGTGACTTTCTCGAAGACTTTTCTACAAATGACGCAAATGCTCAGTTAATCTTCGATATCGCCCGCGATCGATACCTCGTTATGCACAACGAATGGCGCGACGAATATCGCATCTATGGGTGTGCCATGCAGCTCGATATCATCGAAAATCAAATCTGGATTCAACACAACAGTACCGAAATCTATATCGATCGAGAACTGATTCAACGTGGCGTGTCTCCTCAAGATATCATTCTTGGGTTTCGCTCCCCCAGCATCCGAAAACTCCTTGCCACCAACTATTCCTAGAGACAAAGATTCTGTGGTAAAAGGATGAGATATAGCCTTTCGAGCTCTCATATGAGGTACGACTGGGCATAGGGCATAGGGCATAGGGTATAGGGCATACCTCACTTTTTTGAGAACCGCTAAGCTGCTGTGCATCTAATTTGACAGTCAATTTTTCTACAATTCTTGTGGAACGGGCAGGAGAGCCCGTCTCTTTATTCAATTTAGATGCTCCGCAGCTTATAGCACGTTAGTCTTTGCCCTATGAGAATGGCAGAACCGATATTTCAATTATCTCGTGTTTCGGGAGTTCCAGTCACAAAGTTCTATGCGTATTTTGTCCCGCAGCACCTTGCGAAACTTCTGGGAAACTCATCCAGATGCCTCAGAAGCACTAAAAACTTGGTAGTACGAAGCGTCTCACGCCGATTGGCAGAGTCCAGTCGATATTAAGTCCGCTCATCGTAATGCCAGCATCATTGGCAACAATCGTGTTGTGTTTAACATCAAAGGCAATTCCTATCGGTTGATTATTGCCATTTGTTATGACATCGGCATTATTTTTATCCGCTTTATTGGCACTCATGCCGAGTATGACAAGGTAGATGCAGAAACAATCTAAACACAAATTGATATATGGAAATACGTCCAATTAGAACCAAAACTGAGTGTCAGGAAGCCCTTCGAGAGGTTGAATTGCTGTTTAATGCAGCCCCTAATAAACCTGAGTCCGATCGCCTAGATGTGCTCAGTACCCTAGTAGAAGCTTACGAGAAGGCACACTTTCCGATCGAAATCCCGGAGCCAATTGCAGCCATTCAATACTACATGGACGCCCGCGGATGGTCTGGTAGCGATTTGGAACAATGTATTGGCAGTCGAGTTAAAGTTTCTGAGATATTATCTCGCAAACGCTCCTTGACTTTGGAAATGATTCGGAAGCTGAATCAAGAGTTAGGAATTCCCGCTGAGATTCTCATCGAGCCCTAGGAGTCGCTACAAACCCCCGCTTAACAATAGAACACCATTCCAACAACAGCACAGTAAACTGAGAGCAACCCCATTAACCCCAGTTAACTTATGCCACGCTGGTTCAATACCGCAGGCCCATGCCAAGCAGACATTCATTACGTGCTACCCCCAACACTGCGCTTACCGGGCTTAGAACGGTTAATTGCTCAACGCAGCTATTTCGTCATCCATGCACCCCGACAAGTCGGTAAAACCACCGCCATGCTAGCTTTAGCCAAACAACTCACCGACAGCGGACAATACACCGCCGTCATGGTTTCGGTGGAAGTCGGTGCACCCTTCAGTCAAGATATCGCAGGCGCTGAAGAGGCGATTCTCGCTGCTTGGCGACGGGCGATTTCCATCCGACTTCCCCAGGAATTACAACCTCCAGCTTGGCCTTCCTTGGAATCGGGACAGCGAATCGGCGATGCACTGAGTCTTTGGGCGCAAGCATCTCCTCGTCCTTTAGTAATTTTTATTGATGAAATTGACGCACTGCAAGACCAAGCCTTGATTTCCATCTTGCGCCAACTGCGCGATGCTTATCCCAATCGTCCTCAAGCTTTTCCTCAATCAGTTGGTTTAATCGGTTTGCGAGATGTTCGGGATTACAAAGTCGCTGCGGGTGGTAGCGACAGGCTCAACACTTCTAGTCCTTTTAATATTAAAGTACGATCGCTAACTTTACGGAATTTTAACGTCGAAGAAGTCGCCGAACTCTACGCACAACATACCGAAGATACCGGACAAGTTTTTACACCTGAAGCAACAGCCTTAGCCTTTGAACTGACTCAGGGACAGCCTTGGTTAGTCAATGCGCTAGCTAAGGAAATAGTAGAAGAGTTAGTTACTGATGAATCGAGCGCCATTACAGCAAATCATATTTTAGAAGCTAAAGAAATTTTAATTCAACGCCAAGATACGCATTTAGATAGTTTGGCAGAACGACTCCGAGAAAATCGAGTCAAAGTGATTATCGAACCGATTTTAGCAGGACAAGAATTGCCCGAGTCTTCTAATGACGATCGCCAATACCTCGTAGATTTGGGCTTGCTCAAACGCGATCCCGCAGGGGGTTTAGTCATTGCCAATCCGATTTATCGAGAAGTTTTGCCGCGAGTCTTAGCCCAAGGCCCGCAAGATAGTTTACCGATTATCAGTCCGAGTTGGCTGAACCCTCGGGGAGAACTAATGACCGATGCGTTACTCCAAGCTTTTCTCGCATTTTGGTTGCAACATGGCGAACCGTTACTCAAAAGTGCCTCCTATCCCGAAATTGCCCCTCATTTGGTATTGATGGCGTTTCTGCATCGGGTGATTAATGGCGGGGGAACGTTGGAGAGAGAATATGCGATTGGGCGCGATCGTATGGATTTGTGTCTGCGTTACGGTCAGGTAACATTAGGAATTGAACTAAAAGTTTGGCGTCCCAAAAAAGCCGATCCTCTCAGTAAAGGTTTGGAACAGTTAGATGGATATCTGGCTAGATTGGGACAAGATTCTGGTTGGTTGGTAATCTTCGATCGCCGAGAGAATGCACCGGAATTGGAAGAACGGCTAAAAACTGAAATTCATACTACCCCAATGGGGCGATCTGTTACAGTTATTCGAGCGTGAGAAAGCTATTTCTCTACTTCTCAAAGTTGAAATTTTTCATAGTTTATTAAAGTAGTGCGACCGCACAATTTTCATCGGGACTGGAAAGTTGAAACTTCGCATCTATATTTTAGGATCGATACCCCAACTGCCACAAAGCAGAATCTGGGATTCAAAATTAACTATCTTGAATTGTGGGAGACATCGATATATTTTGCGATTGTCTCTGCATGAATTCAATGTCCGATCGCGACCAACTGCGGGGCCCGCTGCACTGATGAGCAATTAACAGCCCCCACAGTCCTTTTGCTGTTAAAATTGGCACGACTAAATTGGCGCGAACTTTCAGGCTAAGCAGAAAATCTCGGTGACATGGGTTAATTGGTTCTACTTCAATATCTGCAATTGCTCTAACTCTGCCGGCTTCGTACAAAGCAGCGTAGTGGCCGTTAAAACAATCATCTGGCCCGGTTAAACCCAAGATTGAGAGTTCCACCGCACTCAACATCTCGTAAGTCACTCGACCTTGCCAATGCTTGTAAAAATGATAAAGCACCGCGCGATCGCTCTGCAAAATTTCTCGAATGTCATAGAGAGATTGTTCAATTAATACGTCGCGCTTGAGACGATCTGTCAAGCGGTTAACAATGTTTTGCAGGCGATCGCCAGACATGGTATTAACTCCTTCAATTCCTAGTATACTCGCCCGATATGAATTATTTACCTTGCACTCTCACACATCCTCAAATCTTTGCGGTTCTGGATTCTCAGCCGATCGAAAATGAGTTATTTTTGGCTTGACACTTGTCGGGATGGCAGCAACATTATACTAATATTTTAACCGATACAGCAATCTTTTCGGGAAATGGGCGATGGCGTCGGGCCCTCGCCCGTGCTAAGGCTTATTTTTGCTAAGAACCACAAGCCTGACGCCTGTTCCACAAAGGAAGAGACAGGTCTGACGCCTGTTCTATAAAGGAAGAGACAGGTCTGACGCCTGTTCTACAAAGGAAGAGACAGGTCCGACGCCTGTTCCACAAAGGAAGAGACAGGCCCGACGGCTGTTCCAAAGGAAGAAAAGAAAAGATCGGAAAAGATAACAAAAAAGAATAGAAGAAAAGAGCAAGATTTTACCATTCCTGAGAGAAGTGCTAGATATGCCTAAAGTTGGTTCTTCTCAAAGAGATTAACTGCTAGGATATCTCGAAAGCTAGAGGAACCACCAAATATGTCTGTGCTAGAAACTGCTTGGAAACACGAATTTATCGCTACAAATAACATCAAGCTTCATTGTGTCACTCAAGGCGAAGGCCCGCTGATGCTGATGCTGCACGGATTTCCTGAATTTTGGTATTCTTGGCGGCATCAAATCCCGGAATTTGCATCAGATTACAAAGTTGTCGCTGTGGATCTCAGGGGTTACAACGACAGCGACAAACCTCACGATAAATCTGCTTACGTGATGGCAGAGTTTGTGCAAGATGTCAAGGGAGTTATTCAGGGTTTGGGATACGAAAGTTGCGTCTTAGTTGGTCACGACTGGGGAGGTGCGATCGCCTGGAGTTTTGCTTATGCTTATCCCCAAATGGTGGATAAATTAATTGTGATGAATCTACCGCATCCGGCAAAGTTTGCTGAAGGGTTACGCACTCCCCAACAATTGCTGAAAAGTTGGTACATCTTTTTATTTCAGTTGCCAGTTTTGCCGGAGTTGTTAATTCAGTTGGGCGACTATCAGGCAATTTCTGCTGCTTTGGAAGGTATGGCAGTTGATAAAAGCACTTTTACGCCTGCAGATATCGAAGCTTACAAAGATGCGGCAGCCAAACGGGGCGCTCTGACTGCTACGATCAATTATTACCGCAATCTGGCTAGCGGATTTCTCGATCGCCAGAATTGGAGCGTGCTGCAAGTTCCGACGCTGATGATTTGGGGAGAAAATGATGTCGCCCTCGGCAAAGAGTTAACCTATGGAACCGCAGATTACGTCCGGGATTTTCAGATTCATTACATTCCTAATTGCAGCCACTGGGTGCAGCAGGAACAGCCGCAGTTAGTGAATCGGTACATGAGAGACTTTTTGGGAAGTAAAGCTGTTTGAATTGATCTAGCGCAAGGAAGTTCGGCAACGAGCATTGTACAAGATGTAGCGAATGTAATGGATGTAAAAGTAACAAATAAAGCCTCAACAGTTGCTGAGACTTTATTCTCTAATTTGTTGTATTTAAAACAGCTTTAAAATATATACTCAGAAAGCAATAGCTCGGGCAACAAAGGCTAGACAGTAGGTAAAAAGTTGTCCTATTTCTGAATAAAACTCAAGCTGATAAATCGTCCTATCCTAAAATATCTTTGATGAAGCCGATAAAGCTTTGTTTAGTCAAAACTTCGATCGCCAGCAAAGAAACAAATCCGATCATCGCAAAACGTCCGTTAACTTTCTCTGCATACTCGGTAAATCCGGTGCTGACGTTGGCGTCTACATACATCGCGGGCTCGATCGCGAAGTTGTTGAGGAGACCTTGGTCATCGACCATCATGTTACGTGAAGTCATCTGTTTTTCCTTGTTTTGTTGCTTTATGTAAATAAATGTAACAAAATGTTAATTTACATTACAGTGACTTGACGCATGAAAGTTAGTGATGCTAATCACAATGGCTGCCAGTAGGGCTTGGGCGGCCTCGAAACGCACGCCTGGAAACCACTAGAAACTCTCGCTACGGGGGCATCCAGCCCGATCGCAAAATTAAATCTAAATATAGAAGAGCTAACTTTAGTGATAACGATTATCATTGTATTTATGAGTCAATCAACAATCACCGCCGTAGCGGGCCCGCCCGGAAGCGGAAAAACAACCTGGATTCGACAGCAGCTAGCAGCCAAAACCCCTCCCCTGCTGTATTTTTGCCCCGGAAGCGGCAATGTGCCGATCGACCAAACGTGCATTGCCGCCGAATTTGGGCAAATCACCACCCTGACAGACGGCCAAGAATCGGAGCTCGCGAAACACCTAGAAAACGGCGTTTCAGCCTACATCGAACTGGGATTTTACCTGCAACTGACAGCAGTAGAAAACCTACTCCAAAGCTTTCCCAGCCGCCGATTTGCTGTAGTCCCGCCAGAAATCAAAGACACCGAATGGCATCAATGGGCAGATGTAATTGTCGAGGGAATAGCCGTTAGCGGCGAACCAGAAAAACTATCAATTTGGCGCAGCCCCGCTAGCGGACAAGTCCTCGATCCAGCCAGCCTCGATCTGTTTTGGTACCAAGAAATGACCCAAGGAGCCTACGGCAAGGTTCACAGAGCCAAAGGGATTTTTGACATAGCCGACGGTCGATCTTTTTACTTCGATTTCTCTGCCGAATTCAAAGAAACCGCCCACGAAGAATTGCCACTTCCCCGCTGGCTCGAAGGCCGCCCCCAAAGATTTAGCGGCATAGAAATAGTCGGCGAAAATCTCGATGAAACAGCATTAGGACAAACCCTAGAAGATTGCTGTCTGTCCGAAACAATTCTGTTGAATTACCAACAACAAGTCAAACAAGCACTTTTATTAGCAGAATAAATAACATGAAAATAGCAGTTATGTCCTGCATTCACGGCAACTACGAAGCCTTAAATGCCGTTTTGTCAGACATTGACGAACAACAAGCAGACAAAATCTTTTGTCTCGGAGATTTAGTCGGTTACGGCCCCCATCCCCACGCCGTAGTAGAAATGATTCGCTCCCTCGACATTCCCACTTGCGCCGGCTGCTGGGACGAAGATATTGTCGAGGGTTTGAACTCCTGCGAATGCAGCTATCCCTCAGTTTTAGCAGAAAAAAGAGGAAAATTAGCTCACGAATGGACGAACAGTCAAATCTTCTCGGAAACGCGGGAATATTTAGCCACTTTGCCGCACAGTTTGCGGGAAGAAAATATGTGTTTCGTTCACGGTAGCCCTCACAGCAATCATGAATATTTACTACCGACAATGGATGCTTTTTCTGCGTTAGAGCGGGTATTTTCTGCCGATGCTGACGTGCTGTTTTGCGGTCACACTCATGTACCCTACGTTCGCACTTTAGATGCTGGAAATATGCAGGTTCGAGTCAGCAGACCGAGCATTGAAGGAGGCAAAGATTTAAGTTTTACTGTTCCTTTAAAGCGGATTGTGAATGTCGGTTCCGTGGGAGAACCGCGCCACGGGAGGCCGAATGCTACCTACGTGATTTACGATGTTGACGCTCAACAAGTGATATTGCGAGAAGTGGAATATGACTATCAAGCAACTTGCGCTGCAATTATTGAAAAAGGTTTACCGCCGATTTTTGCTTGGCGTTTGGCTAGAGGTTTGGAATATGCCGAAAGAGCCGACGATCCGACTCATGTTTGTGAGAGGTAGATTGCGATTTACTGTTGGGTGGGGCGGGTTTATGAGATTATTGGTTTTTGGCGATTATTGTTGGTGAACCCGCCCCTACAATTTTTTGACGTTGCTAATAAGATAGCAGTTAAAAACAACTTCCGAAAAAAGACCTCTCAACTAACCAGACAAAAACGATTATTATTTCTAACAATCAACAACTAATACATGAAAAACTGGGCAATACTAAGTGGAATCGAAGGAAATCTGGCTGCTTATGAAGCTGTACTAGCTGACATCAAGCGCCTGAGAATTCGTGTTGAGGAGTTGTATATATTGGGTGATTTAGTCGGTCCGAATCCCGAATGCGAAAAATTAGTGCAGCGAGTCCGATCGCCCAAACGAGGAGAAATCGAACCTCAAATTTGTATCGGGTGGTGGGAAGAACAGTGTTTTAACTTACACGGAATAGGTTCTAGCCCTGATGCGGCAGAATTGCGACAAAAATACGGCGCAGATACGATTAAGTTGCTCTGGGATTCTGTCAGCCGGAAAACTGTAGAGTGGTTGCGATCTTTGAATTTTGGTTTTCATGAATTCGATTGTTTGTTGATACACGGGAGTACGGTTAGCGCGTCTGATGAGCTTACCCCGGAGACTCCGCCGCCTGTGATGCTCGATCGCGTTATCCGCGCTGATGCCAATACTTTGTTTTGCGGGCGATCGGGCTTAGCATTTGAGTATCAATTACAGCCAAGTATTATCAATAACTGGGTGCAGACTCTGGACTCTCAAGAGCCGCCTGCAACCGTGTCTGCAACAGCGCGAAGGGCGATCGGAGTCGGGAATGTGGGTCGGCTCAGCGGACAAGCAAATTATACTCTCTACGACCCAGACACGGATACTGTCAAGTTCCGAAACGTCTCTTACACCACCCGCAAAGGGTTTCAAGCTTAGCAGTCGGGCATGGCAATTACTCAGCTAGTTGACATAAATTATTAATTAGCTTGAGCTGTACGTTCTATCCAAAGTAGCGGTGACGCTAAACCTAAATCCTATGACTCTTTTAACCTGCACTCCTGGCTTGTACCCTAATCTCAGACAGCAGACTTTCACCTGCCGTCAGTTGATACCCATGCCCTTTAACGGCTTACTGCGAATTGAGCGGGGAACCGTCCGAACCATGACTTGGAGCGAACAGGGAACACCAATAACCCTCGGATATTGGGGAGTTGGAGACGTACTCGGTCATTCGCTGTCAGGCGTTCAACCTTATCAAATTGAGAGCAAAGCTCATGTAGAAATTAGTTACATTCCTCAAAATTTGTGCGATCGATCCTTAGATGAAGTTTTCAGACATCTTCAGCAAACTCAAGAATTTTTCTGCATTGTTCGCAGCGAATGTCTGCGCGATCGACTGTTGCAACTATTAGCTTGGTTGGCAAAAAAATTTGGTCGGGAAGTAGCGCAAGGAGTTTTGATCGATCTGAGATTGACTCACCAGGAGATTTCTGAGGCGATGGGAATTACGCGGATTACGGTGACGCGCCTGATGTGTCGGCTGGAGGAGGAGGGAATTATCGATCGCACTCGCCCTCAATACATTGTTTTAAATTCCCGTTTGTAACATGGGAGTTATCTGGAAAAGGGATCACAGTGAAGTGTTGATGAATCATCAGCTAGCTGAGCAATAATTCTAGGGCTTGCGCTTAAAGCACATCTGAGTTATGATAATGATTATCATAATCGATCCAGTGCGGTACAGGCGATCGCACCTAAATTTTGGCTAGGAAGTTCTATCCACAAGAGCTCTGGGATACTTAGCAGCTTTCTGAACTAACAGCAGGGCCTCTACAATTAATCAATGAGGGACAATGACTAATCTCGCTGTACAAACCCCAGATTTAATTTCCGATTTTCCCAAAAGAGGAATGCCAGTAACTATAATTACCGGCTTTCTCGGCAGCGGAAAAACAACTTTACTCAATCAAATCCTCAAAAATCGTCAAGATTTAAAAGTAGCAGTTTTAGTTAACGAATTTGGCGATATTAACATCGATTCACAGCTTTTAATTTCTACCGAAGATGACATGGTAGAGCTGAGCAACGGCTGTATTTGCTGCACCATCAACGAAGGCTTAGTTGATGCAGTATACCGAGTTTTAGAACGGGAAGACCGTATCGACTGCATGGTAATTGAAACCACAGGAGTTGCCGATCCCCTGCCGATTATATTGACATTTCTCGGCACGGAATTGCGGGATTTAACCAGCCTAGATTCAGTCCTCACTGTAGTCGATAGCGAAACATTCACCACCGATCATTTTGACAGCGAAGCAGCTTTAAAACAAGTAGCATTTGCAGATATCGTGCTGATGAACAAAACTGATTTAGCTCCTTCAGAAAAAGTAGAAGAATTAGAAGCTTACATTCGCACTGTGAAAGAAGGAGCGAGAATTTTACACTCTGAATATGGTGAAGTTCCTTTACCCTTGATTTTGGGTGTAGGTTTAACCCAAGCAGAACTTTTCGATAGTTTTGAAACTGAGGAAAAACACGATCGTCACGAACATCACCATCACGAGCATCATCACGAACATCACCATCACGAACATCACTCCAATCACTTAGATAATGACGGATTTGTTTCGCTATCATTTCAGAGCGATCGACCTTTTTATCTCCACAAATTCCAAGAATTTATTACCGAAGAAATGCCCTTCGATGTATTTCGGGCAAAAGGCATTCTCTGGTTTGAAGAAAGTCCGATGAGACACATTTTTCAACTTAGTGGCGCGCGCTATGAACTAAATGCTTACGAATGGTTGACTCCACCTAAGAATCAACTCGTAGTCATCGGCCGTAACTTAGATACCGCTCAAATTCGAGAACAACTTAACAGTTGTTTAGTTTAAGATTGCGTCAATCTCAGTATCTAGTAACTAAAAGTCCATACCCACTGTTAAACATTTCACAAACTGCAAGCATGACTTTATCTACTCGCCCAGAACTGACTTCTCCAAATGGTGTAGTGTCATCGATTCCTACGCAATCTCACCCCCCTGTATCAGATGAAGAAATGAGGCAAGCAGTGCGTACATTGCTGCTAGGATTGGGAGAAGACCCAGACCGTGAAGGGTTGCAAGATACACCGAAACGAGTTGTCAAAGCCTTGCAGTTCTTAACTGGAGGTTATCGTCAATCTCTCGACGAACTGCTTAACGGAGCAGTATTCACAGAAAATGCTAACGAAATGGTGTTAGTGCGGGACATTGATATTTTCAGTTCTTGCGAACATCACATCCTGCCAATTATTGGTCGCGCCCACGTTGCTTACATCCCCAACGGGAAAGTAATTGGACTGTCAAAAATTGCTCGAATTTGTGAAATGTACGGGCGCCGATTGCAAGTGCAAGAACGCTTAACTGCACAAATTGCGGATGCACTTCAAGGATTGCTAAAACCTCAAGGTGTAGCAGTTGTTATCGAAGCTACTCATATGTGCATGGTAATGCGTGGCGTACAAAAATCAGGTTCTTGGACGGCGACTTCAGCGATGCGGGGAGTGTTTGCTGAAGATGCTAGAACTCGTCAAGAATTTATGAGTTTAATCGCGCACAAATCAAGCTTTCACTAGAATCATCTGCGAATAAAGTTCGCTGATATAGCGAGTCTCAATCATGGATACAGATTCGTAGGGGCGGTGCCTGTGAGTGTCCGCCCCGGTGCTGGCGGGGCAACCCGGCGTGGGGCCCCTACAATAATTACACCATTCAAATTCCATCTTTTTTTATCTCTTTTCCTTTCCTCCCTCTGCGCCCTCTGCGCCCTCTGCGGTAAAACATCTTACTTTAGGAAATACCACTCCTGTAAACTCAAAATGGATCAAAAATATTTGTGGATAGAAGCTTTAAAATTTAACGATCGAGGTTTGATTCCGGCGATCGCCCAGGACGATCGAGATGGTACCGTTTTAATGATGGCTTGGATGAACAAAGAGTCAATTAAGCAGACTCTAGCTACAGGAGAAGCACACTATTGGAGCCGATCGCGCTCTGAATTTTGGCACAAAGGCGGGACATCCGGGCACATCCAAAAAGTCAAACAAATATTTTACGATTGCGACGCCGATACTATTCTCCTCAAAATAGAACAGATTGGTGAAATAGCTTGTCACACAGGCGTGAGGAGTTGTTTTTTCAATTCCGCGGCGCTACCACTGCGCGCCATACACAATGTAATAATAATGATTATCATTATTGTACCCAGTTCCTATGTCATCTGCAAATAACGTCGAGTCCGCCGTTCCCACTCCAAACAATCAAAATCCCTCCCTCACAACCATCCGTCCCCGCCGCCTCCGGGGTACACCAGCTTTGCGGCAGATGGTACGGGAAAATCACCTGACAGTTGACGACCTCATCTATCCGATGTTTGTGATGGAAGGGGAAGGGCAAAAAGTTGAGATTGCTTCCATGCCGGGCTGTTATCGCTATTCCTTGGATTTATTGCTAAAAGAAATAGCTGAATGTTGGGAGTTAGGAATTAATGCGATCGCCCTTTTCCCAGTCATCTCAGACAGCAAAAAAGACGACACCGGAACCGAAAGCTATAACCCAGAAGGATTAGTCCAACAAACAGTCAAAACCATCAAACAAAACATCCCCGAAATACTTGTAATTACCGACGTTGCCCTCGATCCATTCACCACTCACGGACACGACGGTTTAGTTGATGAAACTGGTAAAATCCTTAACGATCCTACCGTCGAAGTTTTAGTGAAAATGGCAGTTTCTCAAGCCGCTGCCGGTGCAGATATGGTAGCACCTTCCGACATGATGGACGGCAGAATCGGTGCAATTCGCAAAGCCTTAGATGCGGCAGGATACATCGATACAGCAATCCTGGCTTATTCAGCAAAATATGCCTCTGCTTATTACGGCCCGTTTCGAGATGCCCTCGATTCTGCCCCAAAAATTGGAGACAAAAAGACTTATCAAATGGATGCTGCTAATGCACGAGAAGCACTGAAAGAAATTGCTTTGGATATCGCAGAAGGTGCAGATATTGTGATGGTAAAACCTGCTTTGGCTTATCTGGATATTATCTGCCAAGTGCGCCAAGCAACTAATTTGCCCGTAGCTGCTTATAATGTCAGCGGCGAATACGCGATGGTAAAAGCTGCTGCACAGTTAGGTTGGATTGATGAAAAGCGGATTATTTTGGAGAGTTTGACGAGTATCAAACGGGCTGGTGCCGATCAGATTTTGACTTATTTTGCGAAGGAAGTTGCTTTGATGTTGAAATAAGGGAGTTTTTTTTACCGCAGATGCACACAGATTAACGCAGATATTTTTCCTCGTCCCTAGGAAGATCCTGGGAACCAGTTACACGGCAAAGAACTTTTTGCGGCGTTGCTGATTAACGGTATGAACCAAATTTTGTCGGAAGTTACAAAACTCACCATACTTGGCTGATGGCAATTCCGAACTATTCAATTCATCCCTGTATTAAGCAATGCCCTTTTTGCTATAGCCCGTCGGGCGATCAAACTCCCGCCTCACAAATCGCATGCGTCTAAAGACGACTGAACAGCCAAATAAATCTCAACATTTACTCCTCTAACACTAGATATAATCCGTGCTCAAAAAACATCGGCGCATAACCGCAGCGCTCAATTTAGTGATGTTTCACGCTGCGGTTATGCGGCCAATGCGATCGGCTTGACGCTGATAACCCGCCCTGTCTGGCGTGACTGCCGAGCCTGGTGTATAACTCTCTCAAACGCTTAAAATCTCGTAGTTGGTGGGTGCAAACTGCCCTCATAGCGTATTAGTGCGATCGATCGACTTTACCTCATCCTACCAACTGGCGATCGGCAATAAACCTAGTTTATTCTTAATCACCTGTTAAAAGAAGAAGATTGACAGGGCTGGTTAATAGAGTAACAATTTTTAAAGCCTCAAGCCTGAATTCCAAATCCCTAGACTATTAGAGAGATTTTAAAACCTACCTTGACAGGGCTGGAGGTTAAGCACTATTTCTAGAACTAAAAACTGAGAGCGGGATTTTTGTCTTTGAAAGTGAGTCTGATAGAATTTAGGTAACATATATTTTGATAGGTCGAGTGTAACTTTAGTTTGACCTATTTTTTTTAACACAAGTCGATCAAATATGATCCCTGTCTGGGTTTCCGGCGGCGTTGTCACCCCGCCAGATATTTAACGCAATTTATAGGGTTAATTGTTATACCCAAATATTTTACTGTGATTGTTCGAGGTGAACCTTCACTTTTGACTGCTACTCGTGCTATTTTACTTTATGTATTAATTATTTAAATTGGTATAGTTAATGCTTTTTTATTACAACAGCTAACCCACTCGATCGCCCGTCGAGTTAGATTAGCGATCGGTCTCTTTACCTCGGACATAAAATAACCTAAATTAGTAGTTAATCACGTGTTATCAAAAACTTGAATTCTGAATTTGTTTCTAGGGTTTTTAATTGCCCTCAGCCTAGAGTTGTTCAGCGGAACGACAACTTTTGCTCAAAACATCGAAACAATTAAAATTTCCGGTACTGCTGCGGGTGTCAGCACTCGCTACATCGGTGCAGTCGAGGGCAATATCAATTTCGACATTAAAGATTTGCAAGATTTGGGAATTAATACCTGCCGCATTTACGGCGGGATGTCCCGGTGGGAAGCTGAAGACAACGACGGTAAATACGGTTGGCCATATATTGACGAAATTAAGACAAATCCAAATATAATTAATTGGGCGCATTGGGATCGGATTATGACCGATCCGCCCCAGGGTAGCGATTATTGGTGGTCTGGACAACCCGGTACTGTTTGGCAAGGCAATGCCAGGACTATTTTTAATACTCTAAAACAAGCTAAGATTCGCCCGGTGGTGAGTATTAGGAATGTTGATAGTGGCTGGAAGCCGAGTTGGGCGCTGCAACTGAATCCGCCGCGCACAGGAGAAGATTGGAACGAGTGGTGGGAACACGTTTTTGCTACGGTTTATTGGCTGAATGTTCGCAATGATTACCGCGTTGATGATTGGGAAATTCACAACGAACCGGACAATCGCGATCAGGGTTGGGGGGGGACTAGGGCTGACTATTTTGAATTGGTTAAGGTGGCAAAAGATGCGATCGACTTTGTTTACAAAACTTATTTGCCCGATCGCACTTAACGCATCCACTGCCCGAAAACCCTAGGTGGCAGCAATTGGCCCGCTTTTGCCTTGCAGGAAATACCGAATTAATTATTTCAATACAGTCAATGTCCACAACTACGATGCAGATATTTCTAACTACACCCGCAAAGCGCGCGGCTGGATGAACGGTACTGTCACCGTTAACTCGCAGTTTTGGGTAGGAGAATGGGGAATTTACGGGATTAGGTATAACGATTTATCTTTAGCTTTAAGTTTGATTAAAAATTTGATTAGAGGCTCCCAATTGGGGGATAATTGTATTTACGGCAGTCATCTATTCTGTTTGTAAGACTGGGGAAAGCCCAGACGGCCAGAAGGTTTGCTGGGGCTATCGGGTCAGCGGCGCGCCGCCTACTATGCTTTGCGGATGGGAATTAGAGCTTTGCAGGGCGGGAAAGCTAGCTTTTTTCCTATCACTAACAGTTCTGATTTAATGGCAGTTGCAACTCTCGATTGTAGGAACAATTTTTACTTGCTGGCTGTCAACTACCGAGCAAAATCTTACACTGTTAATGGCGATATTTCGGCTCTGATAAAAACCGGGAATGGTACGGTGCGTGAGTTGAGTTTGAAACCAATGGATGAGGTTGTTGGCAGCTTAAAGCTCAAGGGGGGCAATCCGACTTTTGCGGTGCGGGGAAGAGCGCTATTCTCATTAAGTTCGATCGCCAGAATTGAATCTCAAATCCTAGGGGTCAGAATTGGGATAACATAGAATTAGTTATTATCGGAATTATTTATTTTCTGGCTGTTTCGCTCTCTCCCCCTCTGCTCCTCTCCCCCTCTCCCTCTCTCCCCGCTAATTGCACAGTTAAAATACCTAAATCGTCCTGTTGTGATTCCCCTCCTGTCGCTGGTAAATTGTTAGCGTGTAGGTATCTTGCCTCAAACAGAATCCGATCGAGTTCCGTTGAGGGCAAGAAAGTATGGTGCAGTCTAGACAATCGCAGAAATTCTTGCTCGTAAACCCGCAGCAGTTAGGCTGGGCGAGGAATTGCCGGCCAGCCTTCATCTGGGCCCTCTGGCAGATAGCATGGGTTCTGACTTTCAGAACCCGTCCCATGTCAAGATTTGGCACGCAATTAATTTTAAATGCCAAGATGCTGGAAGTAGGGGTGAGTTTAATCGTACAGAAACTTTGAGCGCGCTTGGAAACCTCGCACGCAATGCCTCTCAATCAACCTGCTGCCCGCGATCGGGTTTTTCCAACAAATATCACTTTTATGCCCCCTGATGTTTATTCCCTCCCTCAGTCAGGTCATCAACCGCAATCCCCTCACCGTCACCCCTGAGACGCCTATAGAACAGGCGATCGAGCTGATGAGCAGCACAGGAGCCAGTTACGTCCTCGTGGTAGAACCGCGCGGGAATTCTCAACTCGGCAATCCCACGAACGGGACTTCCCCGCAATTGGGGGAAAACTCCGGTTTCTACAACGGGGTACCGCCTGCGTTACCGCCATCGCTCAACGGTCTCCATCTCAACGGCTCAAAAACTTTCTATCCGGGCGGCCAGACGGTGCTGGGGATTTTTACAGCGCGAGATGTCGTACAGCTAAATTCGATCGGCGCTGCTTTGAGGGGATTTGCGATCGAGCAAATCATGATTAGAACGGTAACTGTAGCCCGAGAATCGGAAATTCCCGACTTTTTTGCCTTAGCAAATCTGCTGGAAAAAAATCAGATCGGCCATTTGCCTGTCGTCAGCGACGCTGAAGAACTTGTCGGTTTAATTAGCTCTCAAAGTTTGGTGCAACTATTGCAGGACATTGGGGAATCCCCACAAAAAGTCAGTAGCCCTTCGCCACCTGCGGCGGGCTTCGCGTTCCCTCCGCCCCTGCCAGTTGTGCATCCGAAATTAGAGCTGCCAGCTCATTTAATTAAACTTTATCAAATCCCTCAAATCGCAGCCTCGCGAATTATTCACGCTCCTGCTACTTCTTCGGTACGCTATTTGGCGCAACTGATGTTTAGACACAATGTTAGCTATGTATTAATTACTGAAACCCCCGAACAACATTCGACTGGTGCTGCTCAAAATTCCAAATTTACAAATCCCAACATTCACAAACTGGTTGGCGTGGTAAGTTCGCAGGACATCGTGCAGTTGCAGGCGCTGGGAAGAGACTCTAACAGAATTAAAGCGGGAGCAATTTGCAACAGTTCGCCGCCGCTAATAAGATCGCACTCTACCCTCGAAGCAGCAGTCGCCCTGCTGCAAAAAAACTACTGTCAGTTGCCTTTATTAGTCATCAACGAAAGCAATCACCCGATCGGGATTATCAATCCTAAAACTATCCTTTTACAAGCGCTGGATTCAAAATCTCTGCATTCTGGCTTGATCGCTTTGCAGCGCCAGCTAGAATCTAGCAACGCGCAATACAAAAGACTCTCGGCAGAAATACAGATTCCGGCAGCAAATCGCCCCCGAGGTGCAGAAATTTATCAAAACAATTTCCCCTTGCCCCCTAATCTCCCCCCTGCCGTCAACAATCAGGGGATTTGGGATTGGAATCTCGAAACTGATGAGTTTTTTTATTCAGCCCGATGGCAAGAAATGCTGGGCTACAAAGAAGGGGAAATCTTGAATCGCCGATCTGAATGGTGGAGTCGCATCCACAGAGATGACATTGACCGAGTAAAGGCAGCTTTAGAAGATCACTTCGCCCAAAAGACAGCGGATTTTGCAGCAGAATATCGGATGTACTGCAAAGACGGCAGCACTATCTGGGTGCTGAACCGGGGTCAAGTTTTGCGCAGCGCTAGTGGCAAACCCCTGCGGGTAGTAGGAACTCATACAGATATTACTCCAAACAAGCTGTTAGAAGTTAAAAGCCGCGAACGCGATCGGGATCAATTTCAACTATTTGACTCTTTGAAAGCAACAGTAATTTTCCAGATAGATGCGGCGGGAGTTTGGACATTTCTCAACCACGCTTGGACGGAAATTACACAGTTTTCGGTTGCCGAAAGTTTGCAAACTAATTTTTTAGATTGGGTTCATCCAGATGAACGCGCGGAATGTGCAAATTTATTGGAGTCTTTGCTATCGGGAAAGTCGGAATTTGAACGGCGAGAAGTGCGATTTAAGTACAAGTCGGAGTCGGGGCAAAACTCCTTGGGAATCCACAGTGATGTCGGCTTTATTTCCGTTGAAATATTTGCCCAAGTCCGGCGGAATTCCCAAGGCGAAATAGTGGGAATTTTAGGGACTTTGCACGATGTCTGCAACCGCCTCGAAGGGGTTGAGGAACTGCGGGAAAGCGAGCGGGCAATTCGATCGCTCTACGAGGTAATGGTGAGCTCTGAAGGCTCTTTTGACGATCGAACGATCCGGTTGCTGGCAATGGGTTGCAGTCAGTTTGGGATGGATATCGGGCTGTTGGGAAGGGTTTTGGGCGATCGCTACGAAGTGATCGCGGCTTATGTACCGGAAGATTTTCCCTTTGGATTTGCTAAGGGAGACGGTTTTGCTTTGAGTAGAACCTTCGAGCGAGAAGTTTTGCGATCGAGCGAACCTATTTCTGTCGAATCAGCCGGCACTACTCAGTGGCGCAACCACCCCGCTTACAGCGTGCGGAAGTTGGAGGCTTTTGTGGGGACTAGGGTAATAGTGCAAGGGCGAGTTTTTGGGACTTTGAGCTTTACTTCCCGCACCACTAAATCTCCTTTGAAACCGCTGAATTTTGAAATTTTAAAGTTGATGGGCAATTACATAGGCGCGGAAATTGCCCGCGAAGAACGAGAGCGAACTTTGCAACGTCAGTACCAGCGCGTCTTGCTCCTTAAACAAATCACTCAAAAAGTGCGATCGACCTTAGATACTCAAGAAATTTTTCAGACTACCGCCACCCAAATCGGCCGGGTCTTTGGCGTCAATCGCTGTACAATTCATACCTATCTTTCCGAACCTTATCCCCACCTTCCTTGCGTCGCGGAATACTTAGAACCCGGTCACGAATCGGCTTTAGATTTAGAACTTTCTGTCACTTACAACCCCTACACAGAAAAACTCCTAGCTGAAGATATAGCCTTGGCCTCTCCCGATGTGTTTGCCGATCCTTTGCTCGAATCTTCGGGGCCTATGTGCCGACGCATCGGACTAAAATCTATGTTGGCGGTTCGCACTTCCTATCAAGGAGAACCGAATGGAATTATTACTTTGCACCAGTGCGATGCAACTCGCCAGTGGACTCCCGACGAAATTGAACTGTTAGAAGATGTTGCCGCTCAAGTCGGAATTACGTTAGCTCAAGCACAACTTTTAGAAACGGAAGTTCACCGACAGCGACAGTTGGCAGAGCAAAATGAAGCTTTGGATCACGCGCGACAAGCCGCAGAAGTTGCTAACAGAGCTAAAAGCGAATTTTTAGCAACGATGAGTCACGAAATCCGCACTCCGATGAATGCGGTAATCGGGATGACGGGTTTGCTGCTCGATATGGAACTAACTCCTGAACAGCGGGATTTTGTGGAGACAATTCGCACCAGCGGCGATGCTTTGCTAACTATTATTAACGATATCCTAGACTTTTCCAAGATTGAATCGGGAAAAATGGATTTGGAATGCAGCCCCTTCGACCTGCAAAACAGTATAGAAGAAGCTCTGGAATTGCTGGCTCCGAGAGCGTCGGAAAAAGGTTTAGAGTTAGCTTATTTTATAGACGATTCTGTTCCCAAAAAGATTTTAGGAGATGTCACGAGGCTCCGCCAAATATTGGTAAATTTACTAGGAAATGCTGTTAAGTTTACAGAATCCGGCGAAATTGTGGTCTGCTGTACGGCTAGGCAAATCGAGCCTGTAGCTGCTAAGATTTCGCAGGAAATAATCAATATTCTAGAGCCGCAACCGCTAGCAATTAAACAGGGACAGTTGGCAAGTAGGAGACAATACGAGATTCAATTTGCTGTCCAAGATACCGGAATTGGCATTCCGCCAGACCGGATCGATCGCCTGTTTAAAGCTTTTTCGCAGGTGGATGCTTCGACAACCCGACATTACGGCGGCACGGGTTTGGGACTGGCTATCAGCCAGCGTTTGAGCGATCTGATGGGGGGTACAATGTGGGTTGTCAGTCAAGTCGATCCGGGAAGTTCCAAGTCTCAACCTGCAGTTTCTGCGATCGGACAAAGTATCGCTGGAAGGTCGCCTGCTGGATTTGCTCCCCCATCGATATCGGGTTCTGGTTCTATTTTTTATTTCACGGTGATTGCTGAAGCCACGGAGAGCCATGCTGAGGAAAAACGGCCGGAATTTGCCGCTGGTAAACGTTTGTTAATTGTTGAGAATCATGCCATTAATCGGCAAGTTTTGATCCGGCAGGCTGAGTCTTGGGGAATGATCCCGATTGCCGTAACTTCTGGTGCTGAGGCTTTGGAAATTATCAAACAAAATTCGGCGCTCGATTTAGCTATTTTGGCGATGAATCTACCAGATATGGATGGTGTGGCTTTGGCTGTGGAGATGCGAAAACTTGAGCAGAGTCATTTGTTTGGCGGTGACGGGCTAAATCAGAATGCCATCAAAGTTACAAATCCTCGCAAAGTGGCGCTGCCTTTGGTGCTGTTTACTTATTTGAGCAAGGCGGAAGTTTGGAAAAAACTTGAAACTACAGAAGTACATTTTTCTGCTTTTTTAACTAAGCCTCTCAAACAGTCCCAGTTTTATAATGTGTTGCTGCAAGTTTTTGGATATGTTACTGGTCGAAGCGGTAAGGGGGAACTTTCAAATGTGGCTACTTTGACTTCGGGATTGAAGTATTTTGAAAATTCTCAAGAACAGCACCGCGTGCAGCGGACGCCTGCGGTTTTGAGGCAGGTTGCGAGCCATTCGGTTGGACATGATGCACCTAATTCTAGTCAGATTCGGATTTTGCTTGCCGAGGACAATGTAGTGAACCAAAAAGTCGCTACGCATTTGCTCGACAGGATAGGATATCGCGCCGATATTGCGGCTAATGGGTTGGAGGTTTTGGAGGCGTGCAAGCGGCAATCTTACGATGTTGTGCTGATGGACGTGCAGATGCCGGAGATGGACGGGTTGGAAGCGACGCGCCGGATTTGTCAGGAATGGCCCGCTAACAAGAAGCCGAGAATTATTGCGATGACTGCTAATGCGATGCAGGGCGATCGCGAAAAGTGCATGGAAGCAGGTATGGACGATTATATTACTAAGCCCGTGCGCCGGGAAGAGTTGGCGATCGCCCTGAGCAAGTGCCAACCTCTGGATCGGAGTGAATGGGAGGCAGTTACCGATCCGAAAAATCCAGATGTGGCTGACAAAGTTGACAGTGGGGGTGCTGGAGATTCGAGCGTTCAACCGGGAGCAGATTCGCCGATTGATTTTCATATTTTGCAGAATCTCCGCGAGCTAGATGATGAGGAAGACCCGGATTTTTTGGGGGAGTTGATTAAGATATATTTGTTAGATGCACCGCAGCATTTAGAAACAATTAAGGAGGCTATTTTTCTCGGCGATGCTGATAGTTTGAAGCTGGCTTCTCACACGCTGAAGTCGAGCAGCGCCAATTTAGGAGCCCTGTCTTTTTCTGAAGTTTGCAAGGAGTTGGAGTATATGGGCCGCGTGGCGGTTGAGTCTGGAGGGGAACAGATTTTTGATGCGATTACGGCGCGCGATCGCCTGTTGGAAGCCCAAGCGGAGTGGGAAAAGGTGCGGGCGGCTTTTGAAAGGGAATTGGCAACGGGGAAGTTGCGATCGCAAATGGGTAATTGCTAATGGGTAATTGGTAATTGCCAATTGGGAATTGCCGTTACCGATTACCAGAATAGCTATTTAACTTTCACCTAAATACGCTTTGCGAACAGTTTCATTTGACTGCAAATCGCTAGCAGTACCAGCCACTACAACCTGACCGGTTTGGATGACATAGCCGCGGTGGGCTACACTTAAAGCCATGCGGGCGTTTTGTTCTACCAGTAAAATAGTTGTTCCTTCAGCATTAATATCGCGGACGATCGCAAAAATTTGACTGACTAACATCGGTGCCAATCCCATACTCGGCTCGTCCAATAATAACAAGCGGGGGCGCGACATCAAAGCTCGGGCGATCGCCAGCATTTGCTGTTCGCCGCCGCTGAGAGTGCCCCCTTTTTGGCTAATTCTTTCTCGCAAACGAGGAAATAAATTTAATGCTTTTTCCATATCTGACTTGATACCGAGAGTATCGTTGCGGAGATAAGCACCCATTTCCAAATTTTCTTGCACCGTCATTCGCGGAAAAATTAGCCTCCCTTCGGGACTTTGAGAAATACCCAAACGGACGATCGCCTCTGTAGATAGTGTTTCTAAAGGCTTTCCCTCAAATAATACAGTGCCTTGGCGCGGGCGCAGCAGTCCTTGAATCGTGCGGAGAGTTGTAGTTTTCCCCGCCCCGTTGCTGCCGATTAATGTCACAACTTCTCCCTGCGAGACTGTTAGCGATACTCCTTTGAGAGCGTGAATATTTCCGTAATAGGTGTGAATGTCTTTGATTTCCAACATAATTACTCTTTTTGCTTTGTCCTTTGTTATATTATCCCGACTAATTATAAATTTTTATTGCATTTATTGAAAATTAACCATGTTTAGAGTAAATAGTAATTTTACTTAGACCGACACTCAGCCGTAGCTCCTACACCATGTATTTTTAGGAGCGATAGCGACTAACTTTACAGAACTTTTAATCAAATACAAGATTTATTGACCGTATCTTTACAAAACTATCTATTTACTTAGATAGTATGAATACGTTAGGGAAAGCAACCGCTACAAATACAGCGTATCCCAGGTTTATGAAGTAAACCCGCCTATCGATCGAGCCCCGTAGGGACACGGCACTGCCCTGTGCCTAATGCTTCATAAACCTGGGATACGCTGTAACAAAAAATAACAGCACTTAAAATTTTTGAAATTTAATTGGAGATTTACCATGAAATTAAATCACAGCAC
The DNA here is from genome assembly GCF_036704885.1 of Microcoleus sp. F4-D5. Classification (NCBI taxonomy): domain Bacteria; kingdom Bacillati; phylum Cyanobacteriota; class Cyanophyceae; order Oscillatoriales; family Microcoleaceae; genus Microcoleus; species Microcoleus sp. F4-D5. The sequence continues at coordinate 29,755 of NZ_JAUBSX010000074.1, forward strand.
CGGAGCGATCGCATTTTTATTAGCAACTCCTTTAGTAACCGGCTTGACTGTAGGCATTGCCCCTAGCAGTGCTGCAATAATCGCAGGTTCGACGGCAGCAGCAACCATGGAAAACTTCAGTCACAAACCGACTGATACAGGTAGATTTACTAACACTTACACTCAGACAATAGCTAACAGCGGTTCAGTTATTAGCCAAGCGAAAGCTGATGCAGTTTTTACATCTAACTGTCACGAATTGCTGGCAGCAAATCTCTCGAAGAGTGAAGCCACAGGTAGAGGCAGCAACTATTCCGGTTTAGCTCAAAGTCAAGCAGCAGTTATCGGTGACTTCGACATTGATGCCGAAGAAACTTTTTCCTTCAATTTCCAGACAGTTTTAGATCTTTTAATATCAGTGGAGAACCGCCAATCCGAACGCGCCAGCGCGACGGGCACGATATCTTTTTGGTTGATTAACACTGTTACAAACATTCTGTTAGACTCCTTTGAAATTGCCAGCGGTTTAGACTCTTCGAGTGGCTTTTATGCAAACGTGTCCTCTACCAACAGCTTTAATCCCACAGCCATTAATTTTAATTTAATGGCTGAAGGAAGTGCAGCAACAAGCCTCCTGTATACTTCGGGGGTCTATTCGCGGAAATTCGCCAGCGCCACTAACCTAAGGTTAGTAGAAGTTAGTAACAATATCGCAGAGGCAGAAGTAGAAGCAGTTCCAGAACCGACCACAGTATTAGGTACTGCAATATTTTTAGGATGGTTGGTCAGGGGGCGAAAATTTAATAATAAATTGTCTCAATTCAAATCAAAAGTTTAGGAAAATCCCCTAAAATCAATTCGTAGGGTACGCATGGCGCGCCTCATATCTTTTCCGTTGACTTGCTCGTTATAAAATGCTGTCGCCCGGGGCGGGTTGATAAATATTATCGATTGAAATGACAGATTTTTGGTCAAACCAGCCCCTAATTCTATTTCGGTTAATTTGCCGGACATTCTATCACTTTTTCGTAGGGTGCGCACTGCGAACCTCACTTATCTGTCGGCATACAATACCGATTATCAATGTCCATGTTCTTCTTTTCCCAAATAGGCCTCAATCACTCGAGGATCGGCGCGAACTTCGGCCGGAGTTCCCTCAGCAATTTTAGTACCGTACTCCATAACACTGACGCGATCGCTAATTCCCATCACGACCTTCATATCATGTTCAATCAGCAAAATACTCAAATCCAACTCATCGCGAATCCGATAAATAAAGCGAGTTAAATCAGCCGTTTCGTTCGGGTTCATCCCCGCCGTCGGTTCGTCCAAAAGCAACACTTTCGGATCGGAAGCCAAAGCCCTGGCAATTTCCAATCTCCGCTGGTCGCCGTAGGAAAGGTTTTTTGCCAACTCCGGCGCTTTAGCAGCACCTAAACCGACAAAATCAAGCATACTCAAGGCTTTTTTCTTAGCTTCCCGCTCTTCTGCAATCACAGCCGGAGGGCGGAGGATGGCACCCAACAAACCAGTTTTCAATCGGCAGTGTCTACCTACTAAAACATTATCCAGCACAGTCATGTTGTTAAACAAGCGGATATTTTGAAAAGTTCTAGCAATGCCGAAAGTAGTCAGGCGATCGGGCGGCAAACCAGTGATATTCTTATGTTCGAGGAGCAACAAGCCGGCACTGGGTTTGTAGATACCAGTCAGCATATTAAAAAAAGTAGTTTTGCCCGCGCCGTTGGGCCCTATCAAACTGGCGATCGAGCCTTTTTCCAATGTTAAGCTAACCTGGTTGACGGCAGTCAAACCACCGAATCGCATTGTAAGTTGCTGTGCTTCTAATAGTGACATTTTGGTTGTGATTCCTAATATTAGTTAAGCTGTTAAAAAGTTGACCCTTCAGTTTTCGGACAAAAACACTGGAAAATTAAATGAGAGACAGTTCAGCTAAGGTTTAATATCTCTCCAGCGCCTAGCTTCGATGTGGTACTGTTGTAGCAATCGGTTAAAGTCTTCGGTATCAGTTGTTGCAATGATTACCTCTATTCCTATTCTCTTAATAATGACGGCTTGAGCGGCTATGATTAAGTCTGCATCGTAGGCTACATAAGAATTATTGTGTGCAAAAGCCCATAACTCAGCCGCTTCTTGCATTACGTTGCCCTCTTCGCAAGTAACTGGAAAATATGCAACTCCTTTTTTTGTGATTAGCGCATCTAGCCTTTCAATAGCTTTAAGAGCTTTTTGTTTCTCTTCGAGTCCAGATTTGCGATCGCGGATCCGTCTGAGATGCTCGCGCCTTGCTTCATAGTTTGCGATTTCGGATATAGCTACAGGAGTTCTTTCATTTATTAGCGTCGTTAACCAGTCCTCACATTCACTTGCTTCTAGAATCGATTCCTTAACTTCGCTTTTAGCGTTTTGAGCCAACCTAGTTTTGCTTTGCTCAACATCGGGATGTATGAGTTTTCCGACGACACCCGTATCTAAAAAAATTAACGTACTCATGAATTAGGTTGCTAGTTGTCCGATAGCTTTTTCAGCTCACTAATGTCCTCTTCACGCCAGGACTGCAAAGTTTTAAGGAGTTCTTGTTTATCATCTGTTTCTATGGCATTCTTAGCTTCTTCATAGAGTGCTTTATATGAGAATTTTTTGCGATCGTGCCTATCAATTTCCCACAAAATTGCTTTGGCTGCATTTCTTATGCCTATAGCTTGGCTGGTGATTTCATCTGCTGGTCTTTTCTTGGCATAATCTTCAAATGTTTTATAGCTGATTAGTGTCTGAGCTAGATCTTTGGCTAATTCGCGACCTCTTTTGGTAAAGAAGTTTAGATAATTTTCTGCAATATCTAATAAATTGATGAGTCCTGCGTAAAACAATCCTAGTTGCTTTACTTCGTTGTCTTCAAGAGATGCAGCAAGCATATAAAGTTGGGCAGACATCATTGTTCTAGATATTTTAGCCCAAAGTTGTACATTTTCTATGCCATCAACAGCTTCCTTCGGGGCAAAGTCTTCGTACTTTGTCTTAAATGCTTCGACGCTACGTTCAAGTTCTTCTAAGCTTTTATGTCTCTCAGAAGGATTGCTTTCTGATTCAATATGGAGATAAAGCTCGTAGATTGACAGCAGCTCTCGAAGAGCCTCCTCTGGTGCCAGAGCATCTTGAGATTGGAATGCTTTTTCTAAGGATTGTTGTATCGCTGCAAATTGTTCTCCAACTCCCTTAATTTCTTCGGTGTAATTGCTTTTTTCAATGATTTGTTTTGTCGCTAAAGTCATAGCTTTGAATAATTGGAGGGATTCCGCCTTGGCCAGACGATACAGAGGATGGCTAATCCTGGTGCCGTGACGACCAAGCTGGTTAATTACTAGTTTAGCCTACCTGAGACATTGGCAAATACTTTTGGAGGCATTAGCGTACAGACAAAGTGCGATCGTCTTTGCTGTGCTCTGCGGTGCGTCAGCAGCCAATTGTCTCAGTTGAGTCAAATATCGGGACTGACGCACCCTACTGCATTTTCTAACGTACAAACAAAATAGAATTTGAAAAGATTAGATTCTAGCGAACGTCCAGGGCGATATTGTGCGTGTAAATCGGCAGTCGAAAAGTTTTCAATAACTTTGAGATTCAGTTCGTCAGCCAAAGTTGCAATGTTTTCAAACCCAGTAATCCACGGTGCATACATACTTTCGTATCGATCTATGTAATCATTGATATCTTGGTAGCCCGTCGTTCTCAAAATCACCTTTTCCGACATATAATCAAAGGACAATCGAAAACTCTTCACATGGTCGCGAATTTGTTCTAACACAAATATTACATCTTTTTTGTCAAGCAAGGTAGTGTTGCCTTCCCACAAAAAATATGTCTGTCGAGCGAAATCAAATGCACTCTGTTTCAGCAAAGAAATTAAACCATCTTTTACGTAGTCGCCGGGAATGTAGCGAACATTGGCAGTAACTTTGTTCGCTTTGAGAGTTTCTTCTTTTAATTGAAGAGTCGCGCGGTCGTCTATTTCAAAATAAGTGACTTTTTCTCCATTAATTCTCGCGGCGCGAGTATCCAAACCCGAACCTAAAATAACTACTTGCTTGCAACCTCCTAAAATGTGATTTGACAAAACATCATCAAAATATTTAGTCCGCAACTTAACCATTTCTTTAGCGACGGGAGAGTTTTGAGCTATTTTTGCAGCTATTTCTTTTGTTTCCTCGTTGAGCCAAATTTTTACTACATTATCAGTGTAAAGAGGAATTGCCTCTTCATTCTCTTCTGCTCTAAATTCCGCAACTATAAAAGCCGTACCAGTTACATTTTTCATGGCTAACCTTTCACGCTTACTAAGTAGTGGGTTACAAATAAACATTAGATGGGGAGGTTTATTTTACACTTATAAACTCCCTTGCATCCTAGATTCTTAGTTAAACCTGCCTACAAAATACGAGGGTTTTTTGCCCTTGCCTACTTATTGACTTCTCGCATCTGCTAAAGACTCATTGCTCGCTTCAGCATCCGAATGCAGTTCAGCTTGGTGTATCTTATCGGGAATCAGCCCCTCCGGCCGCACGATCATCATGACAACAAGAGTTAGGCCGAAGAGAAATAAGCGCATTTGAATCGGGTCTAAACTGGTTGCCAGAAAGTCTTGTAACTGGGGAATTGCAATCCTGGGGAGTACAAAAGTATTCAGAAAACCCTTGAGGACTTGGGCTAATTGTGGCAGATAAAGCCGATCGGCAGACATGATAATGATAGCGCCCAAAATCACCCCGGTCATGTTGCCCAAACCGCCTAAAATCACCATACACAGGATGATTACCGACACCGAGAAATCGAAAACGCTGGGAAAAATTGCGCTGATATAGGCGGCGTAAAACGCGCCGGCAAAGCCCGAAAACGTCGCTCCCATCGCAAAAGCCGAAAGTTTGGTTTTGACCAGGTTAATGCCCATCGCACTAGCCGCTAATTCATCTTCGCGCATGGCATTCCAGGCCCTGCCCAAGCGGGAATCTCGCAGCCGGGAAATCATGAAGTAAGCGAAGACAACTAGCAGCAAAATTAGGTAGTACCAGGGAAAGTAGTTGCCGGTGCTGAAAGTGCCGACGATGGGGAGAGATGGACGCCCGATCGGGTTTATGCCCGCTTCGCCGCCGGTGAGGTTAAAAGGTCGATCGCACCCAACCAGACACAGCACCAACTCGGGTTTACCCAGCAGGGAAGCAACAATCTTCGAGACTGGTTCGTCGATCCGAATCGCCGTTAAATTCCTAAAGACAACCGGGATAATTTCGCCAAAACCGAGGGTAACGATCGCCAAATAATCGCCCCTGAGCCGCAGTGTCGGAATACCGAGGATTACGCCCGCGATCGCAGCTACACCGGCCGCGATCGGCAGTACCACCCAAAAGTTCCAAGCAATATTTAACTGTCCAGAAGATAGCAAAGCCGTCGTGTAAGCGCCGATCGCAAAAAACGCCGCATATCCCAAATCCAACAAACCCGCAAAACCCACAGTAATATTCAAACCCAGCGCCAACATAATAAAGATTTGAATCTGTACTACAGTAGCAATCCAGCCGGTTTGAGCCTGAATGTCGATAAACGGAAACAGAATTAGAATAAAAGCTAATGTCACCAGAGTTGCCATCCGCTGGCGTTCCCCCTGCAAACCCTGCAAAGCACCCATTAACGTAGCTGTCAAAATTGCGATCGTCAAACTGCAAATCCCGTACAGCAGCGTAGTCGGCAAAGCAACAGCAGATTGCCCAGAAAAAGGTCTAATCAAAACCCCTTCTACCACACTCGCAACTAACAGCCAAACTCCCAATCCCACTCCCGCTAAACTGCCGATCGCAGCACCCATTTTCGGGCTGTAAACCTTCCGACCCCGACAGCTCATAAACCCTGCCGCCGTACCCATCAGCCAGCCGATCACGGTACCGCTCCAACCCCCGAATAACAAAACAGTCAAAGAGGCGATCGCCCCTAAAATACCAGTCGATTTGATCGCATTAATTATTTCTTTTGACATAGGAATAAATTATTAGTCATTAGTTATTAGTCAGCACTCAGTAGTTAGATGCAAGAATGCTAGGAATCGCAGTTTTATAGATGCAACTGACGCGGACAGTGCCAATTTCTGCCTCAAGCAACTCGATCGACTGCTTATCGTGGAAACGGTCGATCGGGCTAGCTACAGTTTAGAGTCTTTTGAGAGCGATTGTTTCACCACAGCGCTCGAAACTTCAAATATACTGGAACTGTTACCGGAACACACTTCAAACGGGCGATCGCTATATGGTACAAGCACCTCAAAAAACTATCACCCTTGACGAGTTTTTGCAACTCCCAGAAACCACACCCGCTAGCGAATACATCAAAGGTGCGATCGTACAAAAACCTATGCCACAAGGAAAACACAGTACAATTCAGGGAGAACTCATCACGAGGGTTAATGCAGCGAGCAAACCTCAGCGGATTGCTTGGGCATTTCCAGAACTTCGCTGCACCTTTGGCGGACGTTCTATTGTCCCCGATGTCGCGATTTTTGTTTGGAATCGCATTCCCCTAGACGCTGAGGGCGAAATTGCCAATACATTTAACGCTCACCCAGACTGGACAATAGAAATTTTGTCCCCAGCCCAAAGCCAAACCAAAGTTACAAACAATATTTTGCACTGTTTGAATGCCGGTTGTCAGATGGGTTGGTTGCTCGATCCCGATGAAAAAAACATTTTAGCCTATCCCGCAAAGCAGCAGCCTATTTCCTTGCAAGAACCAACAGATATACTTCCGATGCCAAATTTTATGCCGGAAATGCAGTTGACTTTAGGCGAAGTTTTTGGCTGGCTCAAACCAGGGAATATTTAAAACGTAAAACTAAAACGTAAAACGATCTCGCGCTTTATTTATTATTCGTCGCCTCGCGCGATCGAATCACCTTGACGAAAAACTACATATCCAGCAGCCATGAATATTCATACTGACGTACCGTTTCGATTCGAGTCTGAATGCTTCCTGTGGGTCGTAGAAAACGTTTATAGTTCCAAGGAGTGCGATCGCCTGATTTCTCTGATTGAAGCATCTGCACCGGCGATCGCGACAAATAATCCGATGTTCCGCGACCAGGATCGCGTCATCAGGGACGACCCGGAAATGTCCGCAGATTTGTTTCGGAGGCTTCGTCCCCACATTCCCTCGCGCATGGGTAACTTTGTTCTAGTGGGCTTGAACGAACGTCTGAGGATGTATCGCTATCGATCGGGTCAGCGATTTGCGCCTCACATGGATCATTGGTATTGTCCAAGTGATTCTCAGGTGACACTTCACAGCGTTCTCGTGTACCTCAACGCTGATTTCGAGGGGGGAGAAACTCGCTTCACCGAACAACTCGAACATACCGTAGTCCCCAAAACTGGTATGACTGTGATTTTCCAACACAAACTCACGCACGAAGGATGTACAGTCAGAACTGGTACGAAGTATGCCATGCGTACCGATGTTATCTATGAAAGATTAGAAGGGAAGTAGCAATCGAATTTAATTATCTACCCATCCTTTTATAAGGCAATTCTTATCTTATTATGATAAGTATCTTTTGCCCTTATTTAGGGCTTGCTGAATCAGTGTCAAAAGGTTACACCACCAGGATTAAGAGAGCGGACGATCAATAATGGTCGCC
>NZ_JAUBSX010000075.1:0-37276 GCF_036704885.1 Microcoleus sp. F4-D5
TCAGCCAAAAAGCATTGGGCTGACAAGTTTTCACAACTGATTAAAAAATTCGATCGAATATCTGCGGAATGTGGGTTTTAAGCGGGCGAGTAGTAGAAAAGGAAAACGGTCAAATAATTGTGTTGGTTGACCAGCAGTTGCCCGTGTTAGTTGCCACAGCAGAAGATATGCCCGCTGGGAAAGTTGTCACCCTGGTGTTGCGACCAGAAAAAGCTGCTATTTTCCCGGCTAATTATGATGTTGAAAATAGCTGGCCGGGAATAGTAGAAGAGGCTATTTATATTGGCACTGACACGCGCTATACGGTGCGGTTGACTGCTAAAAGTTCGATCGCCCTTCGCCGACAAAACTTGCACAGAGATGACTTGCAGCGATACCAAGTCGGCGACAGCGTTCGAGTTGCCGTGCCGCCGGAAAGTATCTGCATTTTATAAAAAATTCTGCTTAATTCAATCTCGCTTACTCCGGTGATGGCGAAGGAGTTTCCGCTTCGGGCAAGGGAATCTCCGCAGGGCTCGATTCCGGCGACGGCGAAGAAGTTTCCGCTTCGGGCGACGGAATGTCCGCAGGACTCGATTCCGGCGACGGCGAGAGACTCTCGGCCCCAGGGGAGGGAATCTCCGAAGGACTCGATTCGGGGGACGGCGAGGGAATCTCCGAAGAACTCGGGGCGGGAGTTTCCGGCGGTGGCGGAAGTTGTGCGGGTTCTGGCTGGGGGCTTTGGAGGCTTTGCACCCACAAACCTAAAGCGCCGCAGGCCAACATCAGCCCCAACAGCCCCAGTAGGGTCAGCCCGGGCTTTAACTTCGGTTTTTGAATTGGTTCCGGGGCGAGGGGAGTTTCGGGGTACAACAACTGTTTGGACGATTCAGAAAGCTGAGATTCTGGAATCCTCCCGGACTTCTGGAGGGACCGCGGCAGGGACGGCGGCAGCGACACCGAGGCTGACACCGGCGCCGCGGTCGGCGCTGAAGCCACGGCCGGATGGAACAGTACCAATCTCTCCGGCGACATCCGACAGTGAGTCGCCACTACAGAGGTGTTGTCATAACCGTTTTTCTCGTTGGCGAGGCGAATCCAAGACTGAACCGCAGCTTCCAAAGACATTTTGCCCTCAAGCACCTCTGGGCCGTAATTCTCCCAATAGCGCTCTACTAAGTCGTTGTCGCTCAAACCGTCGGAGCACAGCAGCAGTAAGCCTTCCTCTTCGACAATAAATCGCTGAATCGTCGGGCGCAGGAAATCACCGTCCCGCGTTCCCAAAGCTTGAGTTAAGGCTCCTGCATCCGATCGCAGTTGAGTCTCCCAGTATAAACTGTGTCCTAGCTGGACTTCCCTTGAGGCTACGTCGTCGTCCACAGTCAGGCGGTGACAGTAATTTTTGCCAATCCAATAAGCGCGGCTGTCTCCCACATTGACTAAATAAAGTTCGTGACTGTTATTCGACGGCAAATCCTCGGAAATTTTTACTTTTTGAGGCAACTGGAGGGCCATCACCAAAGTCGTCCCCATCCGCTGCCGCAACTCTTTTCCCTGCTCGTTATTTTGAGCGGAAATCACATTATTCACAACTCTCGCTATTTCTTCTAGTTGCTTAATTACCATTGGTGGCGTCATCAACTCTTCTTGTTGAGCGATTTCTGCGAGCAAATTTTGGATTAAAGCTTTCATGGACTGGACGGCTAATTGACTGGCAACTTCTCCTCCTTCGTGGCCTCCAACCCCGTCGCAAACCATTGTCAAATAAGGAATTAATTTGTCATTTCCTGAAGTTTTGCTCGATTGAAAATCCGCAGCAGTTGGATAGCAACTGTCTTCATTTTGGGAGCGCTGCGGGCCGGTATCAGTCATGCCGACTACTTCTAAGTGCAGAGGCAATTTAGCGGCTTGTTCTAACAGTAAATCGTTGAGTTCCAGGGCCAGCGCCTCCAAATTCATGCTGCTGCGGCGCATAAACTGACAAATCTCTCCGAGTCTCGACTGCACCTCGGGCTCGACCGATTCGACCAAACCTGACCACACATCTCCCAAATCCCGCAGCGTCGGTACAAAATTGCCCCGGTGCAGTTCCAGCAGGCGTACCCGCCAACCTTCCACCCGCAAATTTTCCGGTACCAGCAAACTCGAAGCGACTCCCTGTTCCGACAGCGGCGTCCAAAGTTGGAGTATTTGCCACAGCCAGTAAACTTGGCGCGCGGCTGTTGCCCCAGACCAAGCTTCTAAAATAGAGGGATACAGGCGACCGAAATTATTGATGGGCACATTTTCTAACAACACCACCTCTGTGGCTTCCGGTGCTTCCCCCAAAGAACAAAAACCGTATACTTCAGGCGTATGCAGCCGTTGGGGATACAAATGCAGGTAAGGCATAATCCTATCCGGCAGTTGTTCTGGGACGCTTGGAGTCAAAGCTGGACGGCTGTCGAGCCAGATTTGAGGTGCAATGACAAAATATCGATCGGCTATTACCTTACCCGCCGGCACTTCCTCGGCTGCTTGCCCCACCACCCACAAATATCGATAAATTAAATCGGTTTCACAAGCTGCACAGTGCTGGCGGCCAAAGGTATTGCGTGGCTCGCCACAGCTAAGATTCGGGCAATAAATGGGTTCGGAGAAACTACTGATCATATCGAAATAGTTTGTGTAAAAACATTCTGAAGATATATGATTCGCCAGCCCAAATTCATGAGCTTGAGAATAAACTGATTTTAGCCCCTATCAATTTCTTAACTGCCTTTGGGCTCCTAGAAATTGTAGTTTCTGCCAGTCTGCACCGGCTAAAATTGTAATCTAAGTTACTAAAATCTGACTTGGAGTTACGATGGAAGCCTCAAGCTGATACCGTGGGGCGAAAAATCGCTTCTTCGGCCCGCAAGTGGCAAACCCTTGCAGAGTCAGTTGTTTGCAATTCTTAAATTTTAAATTTCCAATCTAAGATCTAAATAGTATCACCTATTCTTTTTATGATCTGGACTCCCACGCTCCTTTGGCTGCTAGCTGGGTCTTTGCTCTGTTTGGCAGAGCTATTTCTCCCGACTGCTTTTGTCGCTTTTATGATGGGACTGAGCGCCTTCGCCGTAGCTGGATGCTCTCTGGTTCTACCTTACGTTAATTTACAAATATTTCTGTGGATGGTACTTTCGACAGTTTTTGTGCTGCTGTCCCGGCGGTTGATACCAAAAGGCAAGGCAAGGGCGATCGCAGATTCTCAGGACGCAAAAACTTTAACAGAAATTCCCCCCGGAGAATCCGGCAGAGTCATTTATGAGGGGAATTCTTGGCAAGCTCGCTGCGAAGATCCCAACGCCACCATCCCCCCCAACCAAAACGTAATTGTCGTCGGACGGAAAGGCACTACTCTGATAGTTTTGCCAGAAAATTTATTGCATTCTTAAACAAAATGCGTAATTAATCACAGACAATTAGTAGTTAGTGATTAGTCATCAGTCTTTAGTCAACATTTAACAGTCAACACTCAACATTGATAGGAGGCAACCGTGGAACAAATTTTTTTACTTGTATTTTTAGCACTAGGTGGCTCAGCCCTCGCAGGTTCCGTCAAAATTATCAATCAGGGAAATCAAGCGCTGGTGGAGACTTTAGGTAAATATAACGGCAAGAAGCTCGAACCGGGTTTGAATTTTGTCACGCCATTTCTCGATCGCGTCGTTTACGAGCAAACAATTCGGGAAAAAGTCTTAGATGTTCCCCCGCAAGCTTGTATCACCCGCGATAACGTTTCGATCACGGTTGATGCTGTGGTTTACTGGCGGATTGTAGACTTGGACAAAGCCTGTTACAAAGTAGAAAATCTCCAGTCAGCAATGGTCAATATGGTGCTGACTCAAATCCGCGCCGAAATGGGTCAACTGGACCTCGAACAAACCTTTACTGCTCGTTCTCAAATTAATGAGATCTTGCTCAGAGATTTAGATATTGTTACCGATCCTTGGGGAGTTAAAGTGACGCGGGTAGAACTGCGCGATATTGTCCCTTCTAAAACTGTACAGGAATCGATGGAATTGCAGATGGCAGCCGATCGACGCAAGCGGGCGCTAATTCTGACATCCGAGGGAGAACGCGAGTCAGCAGTTAACAACGCCAAAGGTAAAGCTGAAGCGCAAGTTCTGGATGCAGAAGCCCGCCAAAAAGCGACAATTTTGGAGGCGGAAGCTCAACAAAAGGCGATCGTCCTGAAAGCTCAAGCAGAACGCCAAAGTCAGGTTTTGAAAGCTCAAGCTACTTCTGAGGCCTTGCAAATAATCTCCAAAACTCTGCAAAATGACCCCACGGCCCGGGAAGCTTTACAATTTTTGTTAGCTCAAAACTATCTGGATATGGGCTTGAAAATTGGCAGCAGCGACAGCAGCAAGGTGATGTTTATGGACCCGCGCAGCATCCCCGCTACGATGGAGGGATTGCGATCGATTGTTGGGGAAAGTAATCAGGCTGATTAGCCAGTTATCAGTTAGCAGTTAGCAGTTGACTGTTAACTGTTAACTGTTGACTGTTGTTACCTATTACCTATTACCAAATTTAAGATTCTTGAGCCAAAGTACACCGATCGCACAATCCGAAAAACTCCAAAGTGTGATAATAAATCTTGAAAGAATGAGATTGTTGCAGTTGGCTTTCTAAGTGGTGGACGGGGCATTCGTCGATCGTAATTGATGCCCCGCATTCGAGACAAGTTAAGTGATGTTGGTCTTGGTGGGCGGCACCGTAGAGAGACTCGCCACTAGCGAGGGTTCTGACGTGAACTAACCCCTCTCGCTTTAAACTGTCGAGGGAGCGGTAAACGGTTGCTAGGCCCATGCTTTGGTCGCTGTTACGCAGTTCTAAGTAGATATCTTGCGCTGAAAGCGATCGATTCAGGACTTTGAGCAAGTTTAAAATACGCTCCTGACTGCGGGTGCGGTTGGTTCTCATAATTTTTTTCTCGAATCTGCTGGAATCAAATCTGTCCCTATTTCTAGGCTATCTTACTTGGGCTAACCAAATGGCGATCGGCGCGCAGCTCGGTTGTAGAATACAATGGGGCTAACTTTCACATCACCTACCGCAACATTCCCGTGACTCAGAAATATCTCGCCCAAATCTATGTTACCCTCCGCCCTTCGGTTTTAGACCCCGCCGGCACTGCCGTACAGTCTGGTTTGCAACACATGGGATACGACAATGTTGAGCGTGTGCGTATCGGGAAGTACGTTGAATTGACGCTGACTGCTGCTGGTGAGTCGGAGGCCCGCGAACAACTCGATCGCGTTTGCGACCAACTTTTGGCCAATCCAGTTATTGAAAATTATCGCTTTGATTTGACTGAAATTCCTGTTGCTGTGGAGACAGCGGCGGCATAAATGCGATCGCCCCTAGCGTGTTTTTCAACCCGGAGATCCCCCCTAACCCCCCTTAATAAGGTGGGGACAAGAGGGTTCTCAAAGTCTTTGTTAAAAAGCGGGGACAAGAGCATTCAAAGTCTTCGTTAAAAACACGAAAACTCGGCTCACTCAAAGTCCCCCTTTTTAAGGGGGATTTAGGGGGATCGAGACTTAGATACAAGCGAGAGAAACAGAGAATTCCAGTCTTAAGTAGACACCTCTTCCCTCTTCCCTCTTCCTTCTTCCCTCTTCCCTCTTCCTTCTTCCTTCTTCCTTCTTCCTTCAGCTTATGAAATTTGGAGTTATTGTTTTTCCTGGTTCAAATTGCGATCGCGATGTGGTGTGGGTGACTCAAGGGTTACTCCACCAACCGACGCGGATGATTTGGCACGAAGATACCGATATTTCGGATATTGATGTCATTGTAATTCCCGGCGGTTTCAGTTACGGAGATTATTTGCGGTGCGGCGCGATCGCCCGTTTTTCTCCGGCAATGCGGGCTACTGCGGAACACGCGAAACAAGGAAAGCTTGTATTGGGCATCTGCAACGGTTTTCAGGTGTTGACTGAAGCTGGTTTATTGCCCGGTGCTCTGGTACGAAATGCGGGATTGAATTTTATTTGCGATCGCGCTTCTTTGAAAGTTGTACGGGGTAATACTCGTTGGACTGCGGCTTATACTACGGGTGAAATCATCGATTTGCCGATCGCCCACGGTGAAGGCAACTATTATGCTGATGCGGATACATTAGCAGAGTTAGAAGACCACGAGCAAGTGCTGTTTCGCTACTGCACAGAGGCGGGCAAAATTAGCGAGGCTGGGAATCCCAACGGTTCGTTAAATAATATTGCCGGTATTTGCAATCGCCTAGGCAATGTATTAGGAATGATGCCGCATCCTGAACGGGCATCCGATCCGATGTTGGGCGAAACTGATGGGGTGAAATTGTTTCAAGGGTTGTTGATGGCAACTGTTGCTGCTGTTTTGTAGTTGATATTTGTCTCTGATTTTATGAACAGGCAAGATGCCTGTTCCACAGTAGATTAAATTTATTGTGGGGCGGGCCGGAAAGCCAGTTCTTGACAAGCTTTAACTGCTTCCCAGGCTCCAGCCTGGGAACCTATATCCAGAGGCTCTGCCTCGCTTTAAAGCGACACACCCTACAAAATTAAAAATGCTAAAATGATTGGAAAGTCAATACATCGGAAAATAGTCCTATGCCTTCACCCTTTCCTGGAATGGACCCCTACTTAGAACACCCCGATTACTGGCAGGAAACTCACAATCGATTGATTATCGCGATCGCTGATACCATTATGCCTCAAATTCGCCCTAAATATGAGGTGGCAATTGACAAACGAATCTATGAAATTACCGATCTAAATGAAAGTAACGACGAGTCCCTTTTAGTAGGTATCCCCGATGTCGCGATTAAGAAGCGTCAATCTAATACCCCCGATGTTCCTACTCGTTCAGTTGCCACTGTAAGTCTAACACTTCCGACTACCGTTAAAGTGCCTGCTCCTGAAAAAATTAAACAGACTTACCTGGAAGTGCGAGAAATGGCAACGAAACAAGTTGTCACTGCAATTGAGATTCTTTCTCCTGTGAACAAACGTAGTGGAGAAGGAAGAATTATTTATCTCAAAAAACGCCAGAGTATTTTAGGTAGTTTAACTCATTTAGTCGAAATCGATTTACTACGGAAATGGGAATCTATGCCCATCCTTAACAATTCTATTCAAAGCGATTATCGGGTTTTGGTCAGTCCTAGTAATCGCCGTCCGTTTGCCGAACTTTATGCTTTTAATCTCCGCGATTCTCTACCTATATTTCCGCTTCCCTTGCGCGAGGAAGATGTAGAACCTATTGTTAACTTACCAGAATTATTTGCAGGTGTTTACGATCGTGCTGGCTATGATTATCGGATCGACTATAATCAAGAACCCGTACCGTCTCTATCGGAAGAAGATCGGGTTTGGGCAACCCAACTTTTGCAAGAAAAAGAACTTCGAGAGAATTAATTATATTTTACTTTATATCCTGTGCTTAGTCGCGACCGACAATCTCTAAATCAACTTGAAATTTTCGCAGGGATGCACCCTACAAATATCTCGCATTTTAGCTATGATAATTCACGCAATATTGTTTCTACCGTCACATTTGGCAGACCAAGCAACTGAGCGATTTTGCATGGTTCGATACCTTGACTGTGCAACTTACAAACGACATCAGCTACATCAATTTCGAGCCGTTCGATCTGAGTTTTGAATCTGGATTCAGTGGCGTATTTGTTGTCAGATTTGCTAGGCCCAGAAGGACAGGGGTTGAAGTTGAGTGTCTGAACGTATTCAACGTATTGATGAATATAATCTCTACCGAAATTTGAGTTATTACTGGAGGTATTGCTAATATTTCTGCGATCGATCGCAGCTTTGAGATTGCCTTTTTGCATCTCTTCATCCATCACTGCGGAGAGACTTTTGAGTAGCTTGTAGCCGACTTCTCGGACGTATTTAGTAGTGTAGCGGGTGTCGCGGGCGATCGCTTCGTAGGTTTTACCATCATACATTCCCTGAAACAGTAGCCGTTGCAGCGTGTTGAGATGTTTGCCTGTTTTTTCAAATATTAGACCATCGACCAATTTCAGCAATTCGTTATCGTCAGGGACGGCTTGCAACGGGCGATCGTCGTTGGGCTGCATGGGTTAAGTGAAGAAATATAAAGTTAAGGAAACTTCGGGCTTTTTCAGTCTTTTTCGGGCTTTTTCAGCCATGACATAGATGAGACAGGTGAGGTAGATTTCTTAAATCACCAACACAAAGCAACAGTGTATGCCTGACAATTTAGCTTTGCTGGACAAGAACGATGACATATTGAACGGTAGCAGCGCCAAGAATCAAGCGGATTGCGGCTGTGGCTCGAAAAAAGCCACGACTCAAGAGACGGTATCGAATGCTCAGAATATCCAGAATATCTTTAGCTTGGGAAGCAACGATACGCTAGAAAGTTCGATCGCGCCAGACTTTTTCAATGGTAACACGGGAAAGGACTTTATCTCCGGTAGTGTTGATGGGGATAGCGGGCGATCGAGTTCTCAAGTCAGCATTGGATCGCTTTCTGCCGATGGTAGTGCATACATTTTAACTGAGCAAAGCGACACATTTACAATTCCCCTTGGCTTGCTGGATACTCTCATCGGCGGTTTGCGGGGTTTAGGTGGTGCGGATTCGATTACTGGTTCCGAATCTGGGGATATCGTCTATGGCGACGAAGGAAATGACCGAATTGAGGGCCTCGGTGGTGCTGATTTGCTCTACGGCGGCTTGGGAAACGATTTTCTCAGTGGCGGTGCGGGCCAAAACGGTCTGCTTGGCGGTGAGGGTGCAGACACCTTGCAGGGTGGTGAAAGTGCCGATGGTGTCAACGGAAACGCAGGTGATGACGTAATCTTCGGTGCAGGCGGAGACGACTTTTTGCGGGGTGGTCGCGGTAACGATATTGTGAATGGGGAAGATGGCGATGACTTCCTGATTGGCGATTTGGGCAACGATACCCTGACTGGTGGTGCGGGTCAAGATATATTTTTTCTGCGTTATGAACAGTCTTTAGGATCTCCTACTTTTGACTTAATTACCGACTTTCAAAGAACAATTGATTTTATCGGACTTAGTACAAATCTTCGGGAATCCGATATTGTTTTGGAGTCGAAAGTGCAGCCTTCTGGTGGTTCGGCTGTGGATATTAAGGTGGCTGCAACAGGGGCTTTGTTAGGTACTGTTTTGGGAGTGACACCAGATGATTTAAGTGGTCGTTTCAGACCTTATGATGTGGAACCAGAGCGCCCTGAAGATAAAGTCACAATTGATTTACCGGAAGTAAAAAAGCTATCTGACACCAGATTTCAGATGGAATTTCCGGCGAGTGATGGTAGCAAATATACAATTGTTTTTCAAGATGATGCTGACGGACGTTTCGTAGAATCAGTTATATTTGTACCCAATCGTACAACGGGTGTTCGTGGTAGCACAATGCGCTTGAGTCGAGATGGTACAAGGGCGGATGTCACTCTTGAAGGCTCTAATGAAACTACGCGAATAGAGTACCAAAAGAGCAAAGAAACTGGAAACCCGGATCAAGGTGAAATATCGGGTATCAAAGATGGTCAGATTTTTGACACTGTAAAGATTCCTCTACCAATTGAGCCGACCGTACCTACTAATCCTGAGCCACCAGTTAATCCTCCGACCGTTGGCGAGCCAGATTTTGCGAAAGCTTGTGAATCGGTTAAAAAGTTCTGCACAGGCACTGGCAGACTTGCTAAAGTGGTTGATTTTGCTGCTGCTGCGTCAGCCGTTGGTGCTTTAGTATTCGCTCCTTTTAGGGTTGTTAACAAAGCAATGGAGGCAGCGTCTACAGGATTTAAAGTCCTTAACTACAGTTGCAAACTTCTTACAGGCAGCGATAAAGACCTTGGTGATGCGATAATTGACGACGTGAGAGGAATAGGAGTTGGGAAAATTATCGAATCAGCAGAACTTGCAGGAGACTTAGCAAAAGGTACAGGAGATGTTTTAGATTTAGCTTCCTCTACTAATGAACTGATTGATTTATTTTTTGGGGAAGAGAAGCCGACAGAACCTTCTAAAACTAACTTTTTGCCTCAGTTCCGAAAGTTTCTTGCTAATAAGACGGGTATTCCATTTGACTTTTGCGATCGACCTGCGACTACTCCTCAACCAGCACCAACTTGTTCGGAACAAGTCTTTAAGGCAGAAGTCCTCCCTTCAGTTCTCAACTATGGACAAGCAGCAGAAGTCAAAATTACCTACTGCGATCCACAAGACAAAATAAACAACATACTGGTAGAACTTAGTACAAGCAGTGGTACACAAACCAAAAACATTCCCATTTCCTCTCCGAGTGGTACGGTAAGTTTTGAGATCCGAAACAAGCCAAACGCTTTTGGGGACTGTGATGACCTTGGTTTTGCAGCCACTGGTAGGCCAGGAATATCTGGTAGTCTTGCCATTACAGGTATAAGAGACAACGCTAATGGATTCGCTTCATTCGGGGCTTTGCCTGATTTTTTTCTCACTGGTGGATTAACTCAGGTCGTTACTCAATTCGACAGTAGAGCGGTGTGTGATGTGGAGTTGGTTTAAGGGCGATCGGATTTTTTGTCGATCGGGCGATCGGGTTTTTGGGTGGATGGGCGATCGAATTTTTGGATGAATGGGCGATCGGGTTTTTTGTGGATGGGCGATCGGGTTTTTTGTTTATCGGGCGATCGAATTTGAGAGAAATGTGCGATGGGGTTTTATTGTTGAGTGGGGCGATCGGATTTTTTGGGTTTATGGGTTGATTGGGCGATCGACTTTTCGGGAAACGGGCGATCGCAAACCGCAAAAGCAGTCTAAAATGAGAATAAAATAATAGGAATAATCACCGTGAGCGTCACGACTGTAAAATGGACAGTTGAAGACTACCACCATATGATTGCCGCCGGTATTCTGGAAGGGCGAAACGTTGAATTAATAGGTGGAGAAATCATCGAAATGGCTCCCGAAGGAGAATCCCATGCTTACTCTAGCGATGAGGGTGGAGAGTACCTGATGTATTTGCTGGGCGATCGGGCAAAAGTCCGCCAAGGTAAGCCAATTACCTTATCGTCAAGCAACTCTGAGCCACAACCCGATATCGCTGTCGTTCAACGTCTGGGAAGAGATTACCGAGAACATCACCCCTATCCAGAAAACATTTTTTGGCTGATTGAATACTCAAACTCAACTCTCAGTAAAGACTTAGAAATTAAAACCAAAATTTACGCCCAAGCCGGCATTTATGAGTATTGGATCATCAATTTGCGAACAAGGGAATTGATAGTATTTCGCTCCCCTACAAATGACGGCTATCAATTCAGAGAAACTCTAACTCAGGGTAATATCAATCCGCTAGCATTTCCCGATGTTGCTGTTTCGATCGATCGATTATTAGAGGATTAGGCCTTCAACCCGCGCACCATCCGGGTAAAGTCTCGTGTAGACGCGGTTTCAACCGCCGTTTCTTCTCCGTATCTTCTCCGTGCGATCGACTTTTTGGGAAACGGGCGATCGACTCTTCAACCCGTGTGCCGTTGCTCACAGCAACGCCCAAAAAGTTAAATTTAAATGCAGAACACCCGATCAATCAACCCTTGGGTCATCCAATCCCAGCGGCACAAAATACTGACTGTAAACCACACTATCCGGCTCCCAAAGCGGCCGCCAATAAACATTTTGCATCACCGCTTTCTCCCCATCACCTTCAGCCGGCCACTGAAAACTGACGATCGCAACATTGCTGTATCCCACAATCTCATTACCCTCTTGCAGCCAGCGATTGCGCCACAACAGCGATATAAAATTCCACAACCTGCGCAGGAATGACAATTGTTTATTTTTATGCGATCTCTCTGACGCAGTTCCCTTTTCTAGCAGCAAAAACACCCGAGCTCTTTGCCGTTTAATCCAGTCAATCCGATACCCCCAATCAGGCAGAGATTGTCTGTTCCTGACAGCAGCCGCTATAGCTTTCTTTTTGCCACTCCTCGAAATTTTCATTAATTCCAGCGGCTCATTCCATCCCAAACATTCGTGCGATCGCTCAGGAAGCAGCGACTTAATCTTAGTATGAATTAAATGCGTTTTCCACTCCTCATTGATAAAAGCACTAGCAGTCAACTGCGCCAGCACAGAATATTGACAATTTGACCGATCGTTATCCCTCGTCAAAGGCTCAATATTCGGCCGAGAATCGCCAAAATGACAATCAGACCAATAACTCAGCCTCACAGCAGCAGCATAGTGAATATCCCCCGTCAACACAATCACCCGATCGCGCTGCTTAAAAAACTCCGACAACAGCTTCACAAAAGCCAACTCGTGAAAATTCCAAGCATCCCCCGCATCGCTATTAAAAACCTTCCCCTGTTCCACATCCCGCTTTTGCACCGCATCAATAATCCACAAACCCACCAAATTTGTCGGCACAACTACCACCGTCGCCTCAATCTCAAACTCCCCACTTTTATTCAGCAACTCAGTCTCCTTCAAAGGTTTCTGAATTTGCTCCTCAAAACCTTTGTGAGTCAAAAGCATCGGCGGATCGATCGCACTTTTCACCGGATACCCCCGCCAATTCCGCGTATCCAGCACAATCACCTCGTGCTTAAAACTTCTTACAGTAAAATGCCAATTCAAAACCTCACTTACACCCTCGCCATCCCGATCCAAAATAAAAACATCTTCATCTAATTTGAACTTAGGCAAATTAGTTTTCGGGTCGAGTCCGGGAATTCCCAAATACGAAGCCGCCTCCTCCCAAGCAGAAACATCATTCCCCGCCGAATTCGACCATTTTTCAGCAGCTTTTAATAATTTATCTCCCGGTTTTTCGCGATCGAACTGTGCGGGCGTATTCCCCCAAGCCTGAAACACAGCGTAAGCCACCAAAGCATTCTGCACCACCCGTCGGCCCAGCGGCTTCCCCAGCACCCGGTAACACCACTCTCGATTCAAATACAAATCGTCGCTAACATCATGGTCATCGCAAATCATATAAGTAGGAATATTCGCTAGCGCCCTCCTCACCCTCCATAAATTGCGAGCAAAACCGTCAAGTTCAACAACTTCTCTATCCCAGACTTTTGCCTGCTTAGAATTTGGACACATATCCTTACCCTTCGGAAAACGCTCGCACCAAAGTACCGGCGACCAAACTAACAAATACATCGCGAAATATTCGCCCAAGCTAAACAAGTGACTTTTAGCATTTTTGGGTTTATTCACCAACATCGCCGTAAAGCCGCCAAAATCTCTGGCAATATCGCTGCGAGTCCCCGGCTGTAACTCTATTGGTTTTTTGGAATCATAATTAGCATTAGAGGGTTTCTGAATAGGTGACTCTCTAAAAATTTCCCTCTCTTGACCAACTGCATTTTCGTTTTCCGCATTTTTAGGTATACTGATACACAAATTCTTTTTAATTTGGGCATCATCCATCAGGGGTAGACTCTCTTCCCAGCCCAACAGGGTATCGCCAGTATCAGTCAGGGCCCACAGCATCGCATCGGCAACGTCGTCGCCGTAAATTTGGTCGCCCGTTAAAAACAGTTGGTGGGGTCTGCTATTTGCCGTTCCTGCAAATTGTTCGATCGAATTATCCAAAATTGGCAGGGCATCTCTGCCATCTCCGTGGGGCTTGCGACAAGAACCGTGAACGATACGCAAATAGTTTAAATCCTTCGGCGGCAGCGCAAAAGTCGGCAACTGGTGAGCGAAATAACCGATGGTCTCCGGACCCAAAGCCGACGAATCAGGGGATGCCGGCCACAAGCAAGAAATGAGATTTTCTTTCTCATTTTCTGGGACTGCAACCGACGGCGATTCCCGACTCCCAGTAAACTCAATGTCATAAGCATAAATTTGCCCGGATGTCAAGACATTGGTGTCGATCTGTTTAGCAGTCACCGCTACTACGTGCAGGTATTTGCCGAGCTGCACGGTAGAGTTCGCACCTTGGAGTAACGGCACCCGGACAATTTCGCCGGTTCCGCCCTCTGTCGAATAAACCTTGAGTTCGACTTGGCGGGGTGCTTTCAGAGCCAGCCAAACTGTCACGGCCCGACTTTCAGTCCGGCGCAAAATCGGGCCCGCAAGGATGAGCGGCAAATGATGAATTCGATGACTTAATGGCGTCCACGACATAGGATTTAAAAAATAAAAATTCAATCAGGGGTTTTCTAGCAATCAAATTTCAAGCGATCGAGCATTTGTAATCCGCTTAATTAATGCTAAGTCTGCCAACCCCAGTCTGCTGAATTGTAACAATTCATTAAGTAAAATTAATAATCAACCATGCTACAAGAAGAAAAATTACAGCAGTTCCTAGATTCAGCCCCGCAGCCGCCAGCAATTAAAACATCAGAAGCCGCCAGGATGCCCAACAGTCCGCAGCTATACTCGTCACCTTTAGATCGGGCGATCGACCGCTACCCCCTCACGGTGGCTCCAGACACCCCGATCGCCCAAGTGTTGGCTTTGATGAACCCGATGCGTGTCTCCTGTCAGCTTTATGGCGAAAAACCACACGCTCTTCCGAGTCCGGCCAAGGGCAGTTGCGTGTTAGTCGTGGAAGATAATCGGCCCATCGGCATTTTTACAGAACGAGATATCGTCAAGCTAACTACCGTAGAAGCTTGTGCGGTAGGACTGACAATTGCTGACGTAATGACTCCATCGCCCATTACCCTCAAACAATCCGAGTCTCAAGATATTTTCACAGCTATATTCACGTTGCGCCAGCATCAGATTCGGCATTTGCCCGTAGTGGACGAAGACTCGCGACTTCTCGGCATCATCACCCGCGAAGCCATTCACGAAGCCCTGCAACCGGTTAACTTGCTAACCAATTTGCGCTGTGCAGCAGATGTCATGACTAAAGATGTCATTTGGGCCCCAAAAACTGCCTCAGCGCTCGATTTAGCCGAACTCATGGTCAAGTATCGAGTTAGTTGCGTCGTCATTGTCGAAGAGCAAACTCAGCATTCACAGCGGGCGATCGCACCAATAGAAAATTACCTTCTTCCGATCGGCATTGTCACCGAGCGGGATATTGTGCAGTTTCACGCCCTCGAATTAAACCTTTCGGAAATCCCGGCGGGAATGGTCATGAGTGCCCCTTTATTTTGCATATCTCCCGCCGATTCCCTCTGGAGTGCCCATCAGTCGATGCAGCGGCACTGTGTCCGCCGTTTGGTAGTAGTTGGCAGTCACGGAGAACTTTTGGGCGTTGTCTCTGTGACAAGTTTGCCGCAAGTTTTTAACCAATCAGAAATGTACGGGACGATCGAGCTTTTGCAGCAAGCAGTTGACGATCGAGCCTCCCAATTGCAGAAAGCCAACGAACTTTTGCAGCAAGAAATTTTAGAGCGGCAGCGAGCCCAAGAAGCCCTGCGCCAAGCTCATGACGACTTAAAAAAACAAGTTGAAGAACGCACCGCTCAACTTTTAGAATCAAATGAATTGTTGAGACGGGATATTATCAAGCGCCAGCGAGTCGAAGAAGTGCTGCGGCGAAAGCAAACTTGCTTGAAAAATCAAGCGCAGCAATTAGAGGAAACTGTGCGAAAGTTGCAGCAAACTCAAACTCAACTTGTGCAAACTGAAAAAATGTCTTCTTTGGGACAAATGATTGCCGGTATCGCTCACGAAATTAACAATCCTGTTAATTTTATCTACGGCAACCTTTCCCACGCCAGCCACTACATCAAAGAATTACTCCAACTCGTGAAACTTTACCAGCATCACTATCCCGAACCAGTCTCGGAAATTCGGGAAGCATCAACAGAGATGGAAATCGATTTTTTGGTGGAAGACTTATGTAAGATCTTGTCTTCTATGCAAGTAGGAACCGAGCGCATACGCCAAATTGTTTTGTCGATGCGGAATTTTTCGCGATCGGATCAATCTAACATCAAGCTCGTTGACATTCACGAGGGACTTGAAAGCACTTTGTTGATTTTGCAGCACCGGCTCAAAGCTCACGGCGGACATCCATCTATTAACATTATTAAAGAATACGGCAATTTGCCTCACATCCAGTGCTGTGGGGGTCAGATCAATCAGGTGTTTATGAATATTCTTGGCAATGCTATTGATGCTTTGGATGAAGAAATCCAGAACGGGCAATGGGCTAGGAGAAATGCCAAAAATTCACCGCCGTTAAATCCTACTTCTCCATTGACTCTTCCCACTATTACAATTCGCACTGAAGTTGTTGGCGGTGATTTTGTGGCGATCCGGATTTCCGACAACGGGCGGGGCATACCGGAGGAAATTCGCCGCCAATTATTCGATCCGTTTTTTACTACCAAACCAGTCGGCAAGGGTACGGGGTTGGGACTCTCTATTTCTTACCACTTAGTTGTGGAACAACACGGGGGGCGGCTTGAATGCGTTTCGGAAGCTGGACGGGGCACTGAGTTTGCGATCGAGATTCCGATAGTCAGTTGTCATCAGTCAGCAGTCAGCAGTCATTAGTCATGCCGCAGCAATCATAATCTCCCCATCTCCCCATCTCCCACTCGCCACCAATTCCTAAAAATTCACAATTTTTTACAAAACACCAGAAACCCCAGCAAAATCAATCTTTCCCAATCTTAAATCTCAAATCTCAAATCTCAAATCCTATAACTTTGCCCTCCCCAGACCCAAATCAGCCCAACTCACTTGGAGTTTGCCTCATCGACCAGGCCATTTGTGCCGCTTCAAGTTACCCGCACAAGCCATCAACTGCCTGCATCCTAGCCCCAAAGCCAAAAGCCGAGATTGTTTGAGAAGTTAGTTTTTGTTTTATTTTTGTACCTCTTTATATAAACAAAGTATTCTAAAAGCAATTTAAAATCTAAAAAAATTCTAAAAATAGATTGGTAACTCAAAAAAAAAGCTAATATCCCCAAAGATGCAAAATAAACAAATTTACTAGCATTTTCATTTGGTCGCCCCCTTTCTTTTCCTCGCAAGTTAGCTAATAATGCTTTCAACAAGCTAAGTTGCGCCGACTCCCAAATTCACAAGAATGGCATTGCAGTCGGGGACTGCAATTGGGCTATTGCAGTTGGGTGCAGTTGGGCGATCGAAAAAAAGCGTGAAACTCCAGCCCCGATCGTTTTGATAGAAACCTATAGGAGAACAAAGAGTGAAACTCGCAGTTTACGGAAAAGGTGGAATTGGCAAATCGACAACAAGCTGCAACATCTCTGTTGCCCTAGCCAAGCGCGGCAAGAAAGTTTTGCAAATCGGTTGCGATCCAAAGCACGACAGCACATTTACCCTCACTGGCTTCTTGATCCCCACAATTATTGACACTCTTCAGCAAAAGGACTATCACTACGAAGACGTTTGGCCCGAAGATGTCATCTACAAAGGCTACGGTGGCGTTGACTGCGTAGAAGCAGGAGGTCCTCCCGCAGGAGCTGGCTGCGGCGGCTACGTAGTAGGCGAAACCGTCAAACTGCTCAAAGAACTCAATGCCTTCGAGGAATACGACATCATCCTGTTCGACGTGCTCGGCGACGTAGTGTGCGGCGGTTTTGCAGCCCCATTGAACTACGCCGACTACTGCATGATTGTTACCGACAACGGCTTCGACGCTTTATTTGCAGCCAACCGCATCGCCGCCTCAGTCCGCGAAAAAGCCCGCACTCACCCGTTGCGGCTCGCCGGTTTAATTGGCAACCGCACCTCAAAGCACGACTTGATCGACAAGTACGTAGACTCCGTACCCATGCCAGTGCTGGAAGTGCTGCCCCTGATTGAAGACATCCGCGTTTCTCGTGTCAAAGGCAAAACTTTGTTTGAAATGGCCCAGACCGATTCTTCGCTAAACTACGTCTGCGATTACTACCTCAACATCGCCGACCAGATTTTGGCAAGACCCGAAGGAGTAGTGCCCAACGACTTGCCGGATCGCGAATTATTCTCGTTGCTTTCAGATTTTTATCTAAATCCGGTTCAACCTGTGGTCAAGAAGGAGGAAGATGAGCTAGACCTGATGATGGTTTAATAGGTCTAGCGATCAGGATGAGGATAAAGAGGTTATGGCTTTTTTTGATACTTTTTCAGTTGCTCTCAAACAGAAGTGGTTGGACTACTACCAGGTAAATCGGGCTTGGCTGCTCCTGCACATGACGGCTGACAACACGGTCGCCACACCCGACGGCGGGAAAAGGCCTGTTTCTTACCTCATCCTGGGAATTGCGGCTGCCCTGGAGCCGGAACTCCAGCAATTAATGCTGCCCTTCTCAAAACTCAAGCCGGATGCAGACAGCCTGATCGAAGTGTTGGGGCTAAATTTTGACCCCGACCTGGCGCTGGGTATGCCCTCAAATATCGAGCCACAGACGGCAGGCCAATCTCCCGCTGTCACAGCACCGCCAGCAGCAGCCACAGCAGCCCCCGCAGCAGCTCAAACTGCAACTGCTGCACCCGCAGCAGCTCAAACCGCAACTGCTGCACCCGCAGCAGCTCAAACCGCAACTGCTGCACCCGCAGCAGGTATCGAGCAAGCTGCACCCGCAGCAGGTATCGAGCAAGCTGCACCCGCAGCAGGTATCGAGCAAGCTGCACCCGCTGATGCCAAATCTAATAAATTAGGCGGTGCGGCCTTAGCAGCAGCCGGAGTAGTCGCCGGAGTCGCCGGAGTCGCAGGTCTGGCAGCAGCAGCGTCAGCACTGAGCTCCGAGGAGGAATCCTTTGAGGAGTTTGAGGAAGAAGCTGACTCCGACTTCGACCTGGGCGATGACGAGGAAGAAGTTGTCTCCGACTTAGACCTGGGCGATGACGAGGAAGAAGTTGTCTCCGACTTAGACCTGGGCGATGACGAGGAAGAAGCCTCGGCTTTGGACGGTCTCGGTCTCGAAGACGACGAGGAAGACGCCGTATCTGACTTCGGTCTCGAAGACGATGAGGAAGACGCCGTATCTGACTTCGGTCTCGAAGACGATGAGGAAGACGCCGTATCTGACTTTGATATGGGCGATGACGAGGAAGAAGAAGCCTTGGCTTTGGGCGGTCTCGACCTCGACGATGACGAGGAAGAAGAAGCCTTGGCTTTGGGCGGTCTCGACCTCGACGATGACGAGGAAGAAGAAGCCTCGGCTTTGGAGGGTCTCGACCTCGACGATGAGGAAGAAGAAGCCTCACAATTTGGGACTTTGACCTCTGGGGAGCTCGAATCGGGAATATCCGATCCTTTTGGGGAAGAAGATGCAGAGTTTGTCGCCGAAGAAATACCCGATCCGTTTGGGGCACCGACCTCAGATGACCTAGATATGGATCTGGGCGACTTGGACGAAGACGGTATTGACGATTTCTCTGTATCGGATGAGGATGACCTCGACGAGCTCGGACTTGACGATCTGGGGGAAGCAACTACCGGAGATCCTGACGAAGATGATTTAGATGCTCTAGGTCTCGGCGATTTGGATTCCGACGATGAGGATGAAGAAATTTCCGGCTTTTTATCTGATTTTAAGTGAGGTTGTTGCGATCGCCCGAGTCTCTCCTAGTGATGAAGTTTCCCGCTCTATTTGTTAGTTGTGAGTTGCGAGTTGTTAATTTTTAATTAGTAGCTCAAACTCACAACTGCCAAAAGGCTTTTTGCCTGAGCGAGTTGAAGAAAACTAAATCCCTGCTGTGAGGGATTATATGCCCTCGCACAGAATTTTTTAGCTCAAATTTTGGATGCTGCGGCTGCGGAAATATTGAGTTTGTTGCATCTATTTTTCAAAGGAATTAGCCCAAAATCAGGTATTTCTATTATTGTTGGCTGCGAAAGCGCGATCGCAAAAAACAAATTTTTTTTCGCTCCTGTGCCTGTTCGCGTTTGAGAGGAAAAACAACCTATTTCTCTCGTCCGCGAGAGCAGCGAGGCGATCGAAAAATACAGATATTTCCTCGCTAAGCGAGCCTGTCCCGTTCGAGACGAAAAACAATTTAAAGGGAGAAGATTTGAGATATGACTGCTATTACTACTAATGAACCCGAAGCTTTAAACTTTGAATGCGAAACTGGCAATTATCACACTTTTTGTCCGATTAGCTGCGTAGCTTGGCTTTATCAAAAAATTGAAGATAGCTTTTTCTTGGTCATCGGTACTAAAACTTGCGGCTATTTCTTGCAAAATGCAATGGGCGTGATGATTTTTGCTGAGCCTCGGTATGCGATGGCTGAGTTGGAAGAGGGCGATATTTCCGCTCAGTTAAACGATTATGAGGAGTTGAAGCGGCTGTGCTTGCAAATTAAGCGCGATCGCAACCCCAGTGTAATTGTTTGGATCGGCACTTGCACCACCGAAATCATCAAAATGGACTTGGAAGGGTTAGCGCCGAAACTCGAAGCCGAAATTGGCATTCCCATCGTCACAGCGCGCGCTAACGGTTTGGATTACGCCTTTACTCAAGGGGAAGATACCGTTTTAGCGGCAATGGCTGCTAAATGTCCTGAGAAAGCGCCCGTGATGGAATCTCAGAAGCAAGAAAGAAATGCTATCTCTCAACTGCTGAATTTCGGCAAGAAAAAAGAGGAAGTTGCAGCAGATGAATCGGAATATGTCAAGCACACACCGCTGGTACTTTTCGGTTCTTTGCCCGATCCGGTTGTCACTCAGCTAACCTTAGAATTGAAGAAGCAAGGAATCAAAGTTTCTGGTTGGCTTCCTTCCAAGCGCTACACTGAATTGCCAGTCTTGGAAGAAGGCTATTATGTATCTGGCATGAATCCGTTCTTGTCGCGTACTGCTTCTACGTTGATGCGCCGCCGCAAGTGCAAGCTAATTGGTGCGCCATTCCCGATCGGCCCTGACGGAACTCGCGCTTGGATTGAAAAGATTTGTTCAGTGTTGGGAATTGAACCAAAAGGTTTGGACGAACGGGAAGCGCAAATTTGGGCTGGTTTGGAAGATTACCTGCAAATAATTCGCGGCAAATCTGTCTTCTTTATGGGAGACAATTTGCTGGAGATTTCTTTAGCACGTTTCTTGATTCGCTGCGGCATGACTTGCCCGGAAATTGGCATTCCTTACATGGACAAGCGCTATCAGGCGGCCGAGTTGGCGTTGTTAGAAAAGACTTGTCAGGAGATGGGAGTTCCTACTCCTCGGATTGTGGAGAAACCAGACAATTACAATCAGTTGCAGCGGATTTACGAGCAGAATATTGACTTGGTGATTACAGGTATGGCTCACGCTAATCCTTTGGAAGCGCGGGGGATTAATACTAAGTGGTCTGTTGAGTTTACTTTTGCTCAGATTCACGGCTTTGGTAATGCGCGGGATATTTTGGAGTTGGTGACTCGTCCGCTGCGCCGGAATAATTCGCTGAAGGATTTGGGTTGGGGTAATTTGGTGAAGAATGAAGCGAAGGTTTAATTTCTGAATTACACCTGATTCCTAGCGAGGGTGGGCAATGCCCGCCCTTATTTATTATAATAGTATAAGCATCCATAAAAAATTATGGGCAAGTTAGGAAAACTGGTAGAACAATTTTTAGCAAATCCACCAGAAGTGCGGTTTGACGATGTGTGCTATATCCTAACTGCTTTTGGCTTTGAAGAGAAGCGATCGAAAGGAAGTCACCATTCTTTCCGAAATGCCGATGGATTAAAGATTACAGTCCCTAAAAAGGGCGGTCAGAAGGTAAAAGGAGTCTACGTCAGGCAAATTGTGGCATTATTGAAGTTAGAGGAATGGAGCGATGAATCAGAAGATGAAAGTCAAGCTTAAATCCCTAGATTATTACTTGAGCCTGAAATATCCTATCAATTTTTATCCAGAACCTGAAGGTTATACAGCTATAATAAAAGACCTTCCTGGCTGTATGTCTCAGGGTGAAACTTTGTCCGAAGCGATGGAGAATATTCAGGAAGCTAGGGAATTGTGGATAGAGACTGCTTATGAGTGCGGCGATGAGATTCCTTTACCTGCAACGGAAGTTGAGTATAGTGGAAGTCTATCTTTACAGATTCCTAAATCTCTACATTTGAGTTTAGCAGAAAAAGCGGAAAGGGAAGGAGTTACTCTCGATCAGTACATTCTGGTTTTGTTAAGTAAAGCAGGCTAAAAGTTAACCCTCGGAGTCAATCGATTTGAGATTTTAGACTTGAGATTTTAGATTTGAAGTCAAAAACAATGAAAAATTAACATAAGTAAAAAAAATTTTATAGACTATGAAACTTTACTACATTCCTACAACAAGAGCAGTTCGGCCTCGGTGGTGTTTGGAAGAGATGGGGATTGTTTACGAATTGGTAAAACCAACGATGGCTGTGATGAAAGAACCAAAATACCGAAAACTGCACCCTCATGGGAAAGTACCCGTCTTAATCGATGGAGATGTTACCATCTTCGAGTCTGCTGCCATTTGTGCTTACCTCGCTGACCGATATCCAGAAAAAGAATTAGCGCCAGCACTCTCGACACCAGCGCGAAGCTATTACTACCAGTGGCTCTTTTATGCAGTTGCAACGCTCGAACCCCCCGTTGAAAAATTCATGTTTAATGTTTTGCCTCACTTGCCAGAGAAATTGCTGCCCAAGAAAGTAGCCCAAGAATGCTCAGCGCCGGAAGCCCAAGAATGGTTTGACCGCGTTTCACAACCACTCATAGATGCAGTCAAAAATCAAGATTACCTCGTCGAAAACCAATTTACTATAGCTGATATTATTGCAGGCGGAGTTCTCGTCTGGGCTTTAAAATTGGGAATGCTGAAAAATCAGCCAATTTTAACGGCTTACACTGAAAAATTGATGGCTCGCCCTGCTTTCCAGCAAGCTGACGAAGACTTTTATGCCAAGGTCGATTCTTGATGCCAGCCAGGCTATCATATTGACAACTGCTAACTCAAACCACCGGCACAAATGCCCGCTTGCCGGCGAGAGTTCTAGTAGGCGAGCTAAACCTACAATCCGTCTCTGCGTCGGATGCCAAACGATCGCACAGTATCGGGATCTGTTTGTTGAGAGCACCCGAATAAACTTTTTAAGTATAAGACATCTTATAGCAGTCGATCGCAGCGCCCTATTGTCCGGTTTAAGTATCAAGTTGGATACCTGCCTTGAGATCTATTAAAGAATCCTAGCACTTTAACTTCTATGCAGTTTAAGAATAAAAAATGGGCGATTCCCTATTATTCGCGAAACGGATAGCTCCGCTTCATGCTTTTTTTCCCCAACCGTTCCAGAATCCCAGGCCACGCGCCCGTAACACAATTCAGGAAGCGCCGCCTATAATCGGAACTAGCCCAACTCTCATCAGTTGAGAAACCGCCATGAGCCAAGACAAGGAAAAAATTAGCTATTCAGAGAAAACAGAACGTCTCAGAGTTATCGGTCAGTTTATCAAAACAGTGACACCGATGATTTGGACGATCGTAATTTTAGTAGTCATCATTCCCCTATTCGGTAACTTTCTAATTTCCCAGTCACTAACAAATACCGGAACCACAGCAGTTGTAGTCTCGCCGCCGCACGATTTTAGCAAAGTCAACCAAGACATTAAAAACGCCATCCAAAAATCCCATACAACAGCCGAAACTTTCGCCTCAAAAGAGTTGGATAAATGGGAAAGCGAAGTAATTGCACGAGTAGACAATAGTTTCCTCGATTGGTACTTCGATTACTTCACTCAAAAAAAGATGGAGTTTACCGTACCTTTTAATTTCGTGAAATCTGCCGTACTCAACAGATTTGACATGACAGCAGCATCTCGTGCTGTTTCCGAAAAATTAACCGAAGACTTTCAAAGAGAATTTGCTAACCGCGTGCTAGTTCCCAAAAACGCTCAACTGCGATTTCAATTAATCACTCAAGATACTGCTAATTTGTATATATCAGAAGTTAGCAAAAATGTGAAAGTAGTTCAAAATAATTATAATATACCGCAAGTACAGTGGGACAAATATCTGAACGATATTGCCACCACAATTAGCGACAAAGGAAACGTCTCGAATTTATCATTAAAAGTATTAGTTGGGGGCAGCGGCTACTTAATTGCTAAACCCTTAATTTTGGGAGTAGCAGCTAAAGTTGGTAGTAAAGTTACCGCAAAAGTTGCCAGCAAAGCCGCCGCCAAGGTAGCTACAAAAACAGGCGGTGCAGTTGCTAGTCAGTTGGGAGTAAGTTTAATCGACCCGATTGTTGGCATCGGAATTATCATCTGGGATTTGTGGGATTACAATCACACAGTCCAAGTAGAAAGACCGATTTTGCGGGAACACATTGTAGAATACTTGAAAGATGTCAAAAAGTCCCTGCTTACCAATCCTGAAAGCGGAATTATGGCAGCAATTTATCAGTTGGAAAGCGGCATTTTGAAGTCACTTTAATCTATTCACTCGCCACCGAACTTTGGGAGTTACCATGAAAAACTCGCCAAGCTTTTAGGATAAAAAAAACCAATAGTTATGGCTGACTAAATGCTCTAAAAAAGATTCCTATTTTCGCTGGCTGTAGTCGCGGGAAAAGTTTCGCCACAGTGGCGGTATTTCCTGGCAATTTTGAAGGTAAAGTATATCGTGAAAGCGGAAACTGGGAATTTCTACTGTGATGGTTTCTAAGATTACTTGATAAGTGATGTAAGTTAGGATGAATGCTAGTAAAAAGCTAATAATGTGTTTTTTTTATAAGCGTAATACCTGGTTGAAAATACTCCGGCAATTTGTTACCTAAATAATTTACATTGACAATTACAACCTCATCAGGTAAAAAGTTCGGGTGGGAGTATGAGGGTTTTTCTGGCTTCGCTGCTGGGAGAATCTAGATTGTCGATCGCCCGCGTTTTCCGTAAATATAAGCTGGCTCAACTCCCGCATGATAAAATTTCACTCGATCGCACTTATCCCCCAACCTCCGTTCGCACTTGACAAGTCGTCTTAGATGAGTGGCGATCGCCCGCTGGCACAAAAATCATCATTTGAGATAGATTAGCCGCTATGGGCGATCGACCGCAGCAATTTCGAGAACACCCTCCAACCCCAAAAGTGGCCGCTGTTCAAAGGTTCCAAAAATTCCAATTTCGTCTTTGCACTTTCAAGGCGAAGTTGAAGTCAATTTTCCGATCTGCAGTTAACAATACCTCTCCCCGCCAAAAATTTTATCTGGAAAAATTTTTCTGTAGTTTTTTTAGTTGTGATTTACCTCCGGAGGTGGTAGCATATTTGACCGAAAGCCCGATCGAACAGCCATGATCAAGATAGCGGTAATTCTGCCTGTTTACAACGAAGCAAAGTGCATAGCCCAAACCTTTGATAGAATTTTAGAATTTTCTCAAAAAAATCATGCTTACAATTTTATTATTGTTAATGACGGCTCGACCGACAATACACTGCAAATTCTCGAAAACCAACTCAAAAATTTCCCCACACATCACATCAAACTAATTTCTTACAGCCACCGTCAAGGCAAAGGATATGCCGTCAAGAAAGGCAGCGAATGTGTAGACGCTGACTGCATTTGCTTCATGGATGGCGACTTAGCTTACTCCCTCGAACACCTCGAACTCTTGGTCAAAAAATTAAAAGAATTTGATGTCGTAATTGGTTGCAGAAATCTCGAACGAGAAAACTTCCGAAATCTTACCTTACTCCGAAAAATCTCAGGCAAAATATTTAACTTCATTTCTGGAAAAATTCTCGATTTACCATATAGAGATATGCAAGCCGGACTCAAAGGATTTAACAAAATACCAGCTAGAGAAATATTTAAAAACCAAACACTTACTGGATTTTGTTTTGATGCAGAACTGCTTTTTTTAGCAAAAAAAAAAGATATACAATTGGTGAAATTCCAGCCAAACTTTGCCAGCAACACCTATACAAAAATTCCCAAGTCAATATATTCAAAGATTCCCTAAAAATGCTGATATGCTTATTTAAAATTAGAGCCAACGACCGCGCAGGCTACTATGAATAAATCAATCTTGTTGAGCTTTGACATAGAAGAATTTGACATCCCCGAAGAATACGGTCAACCCCTGGAATCCGAGATCGAGTTTGAAATTTCTAACCGAGGATTGTCAAAGATTATTGCACTTCTAGAAAAATTAGATATTACAGCCACATTTTTTGTTACAGCTAACTTTGCACTCCACAACCCAGATACAATCAGAGAAATTTCACAACACCATGAAATCGCCTCCCACGGCTTTTACCACTCTCAATTTTGCCTAGAAGATTTACACAAATCTAAACAAACCTTAGAACAAATAACTAATACTGAAATCACTGGATTCAGGATGGCAAGACTTCAGCCCGTTGACGACGCAGAAATAGAAAAAGCAGGCTACGAATACAACTCATCAATGAATCCAACTTACATCCCCGGCAGATACAACAACCTATCTAAACCCCGAACTGCATATTATACGAATAAACTGCTCAACCTGCCCATTTCAGTCACTCCTCTGATCAGATTTCCCTTATTTTGGTTGAGCTTTAAAAACTTCCCCCTCTCAATGATAGAATTAGCAACCCAACTAACCCTAGAAACAGACTCCTATCTGAACATCTACTTTCACCCCTGGGAATTCACAGATATTTCCCAGTTTAAATTACCCGGATACGTCAAAAAAGACTCAGGCATAAAAATGCTTGACAAACTCGAAAAATATCTCACAAAGCTGAAAACCCAAGGCAAATTTATTTCTATTTCCGAATTTAAGCACAACTTCAGTCAACCTTAGAGCAAATATCGGGTTCAGCAAAAAGTATGAAATTTAAACCTCTCTACTACTGGAACAATCAAACAGGATTGCGTCAAGTTACAATCCTAGCAACCATCTTTTTTATATTAGTTTTAATTTTTAGCGTAATCCGCTACGAAAGCTTATTAGCCACCTACGATCACGGTTTATTTAACCAAGTATTTTGGAATAGCATACACGGCAAATTTTTTCAAGGTTCACTGTCCTCAGCGGCCTCCAGCGCCTCGCTGATGGACAGACAACTTTCCTACCCATTTTATATCCATTTAGGACAACACTTCGTCATCGATTTTCTGATTTGGATGCCGATTTATGCCTTATTCCCATCCCCCATTACCCTGATAGTTTTGCAAGTTACTTTAATTGCAGCAGCCGGAATAGTGCTGTATTTCTTAGCAAGACACTATCTATCTGTTCCCCTGTCGGTAATGATAGTAGCCAGCTATTACGGAGCAAATGGTGTCATCGGGCCGACGCTGGGAAATTTTTACGAACATTGCCAAATTCCTCTATTTATATTTAGCTTGCTCCTAGCATTAGAAAAGCAGCGCTGGTCGCTATTTTGGCTGTTTGCAGTTTTAACATTAGGCACTCGCGAAGATGCTGGAATTAGCTTGTTTGGGATCGGAGCGTATTTAATTGTCAGTCGGCGCTACCCCCGCGTCGGCATAGCTTTGTGCGCTCTCAGCTTTAGCTACGTGGTGTTCGTAACTAATAGAATCATGCCGATGTTTTCGGCTGACAATTCCCGCTTGTACTTAGCTAATTACTTTAGAAAATTTGTCAAAACCGAGAGCCCGTCAACACTAGAACTGCTTTGGGCGATTATCAGTCAACCTCAGCTCATAATTGAAGTATTTTTTAAAGATGCAAGTAGGCGAATTTTATATCTTTTAGGTCATTGGT
The DNA here is from genome assembly GCF_036704885.1 of Microcoleus sp. F4-D5. NCBI lineage: Bacteria > Bacillati > Cyanobacteriota > Cyanophyceae > Oscillatoriales > Microcoleaceae > Microcoleus > Microcoleus sp. F4-D5. The sequence continues at coordinate 27,586 of NZ_JAUBSX010000075.1, forward strand.
TGCCGCTAGCATTTGTACCTGCGATTGTTCCTAGCGCCTGGTTAATGACTGTTTTTCCTTTACTGGTTGTGTTGCTGCAAGTTGTTAATCAGGCAGCTACTTCTATCAACACCCGCTACACATTTGCTATAATTCCGGGGTTATTTTACGGTACAATCCTGTGGTGGTCGCAACATCAAGATAAATTCAAACCCAGGTTCCACCGCTTCTGGATTGGGTGTATCGGTCTGTCAATACTGCTTACGTACACTTCTAATCCGAATCAAGCTTTGTATTTCATCTCTCCTTATTCTTTTCAACCTTGGGTTTATCAGTCTTTGCCGGCTCAACTCGGACACGCAGCTAATATCAAAAAAGTCTTAAGTTTGATTCCCCAAGATGCTAGCGTTTCTACCAGCGGTTATATCGTTTCCCACCTTTCGGGCCGCCGGAACATCATCCGTTTAGAAGTGATGCAGATGAAAGACGAAGAGGGAAAAGTAGTCGATGTCGATTATGCGCTGTTAGATTTGTGGCAGTTGCAGCAAAACAATTTAAAAGTTCCCCTTGACAGAGGTAGAGTTCGGGGGGGAGTGCGTTTTACCGATGAAGCTCTACGGCTAGGTTTGTACGGAATTGCTGAAGTATTGGACGGAGTTGTTTTAGTTCAAAAAGGCATAACTTCTAAGCCGGAAGTTTTGTCGGCTTGGTCGAAATTGCGGCAAGAAATCGAACCGTTGATGAAATAGTCGAAAGTCAAGGATCGAGTCGGCAGTTGCGATCGCCCCCAGAGAGTAAAACCAAGTAAAATTGCAAGTATTGGTCGATCGACCCCCGTTGCTAGACTGTATTTGGATTCAAGGTTTGCTATACTCCAGAAATAGACACATATTAACCTTTGGAAAATCAATAGGCCGGAGCTATGACATCCTATGCAACCTCTACAGCAAGAGCCGAGATGAGTGAGATCCGGCGCTTGAAAAACATACTGCCCCCAGAACTCCAAAGTTGGGTAACAGTAGAAAAAACAATAGAAGTTAATCCCACCCTGATCCGCAGCGAAGAAATAGGCAAAGACCAGGTTGAAATTCAAATAGACCTGATCCGCTGGGAACAGCTAGCAATGGATCAGCGCAACCTCCTATTTTGGCACGAAGTCGCCAGAATCCAAAACGACACCATCCCCAGAGACGGTTGGGAAATGGCAGCCCTCGCCATTGGCATGGGCGGTGCCGTCGGCGAACTTTGGGTGCAAGACGGTTTGCTGCTGATACTGGCCCTCTCCCTGTGCGGTGTCTCCGGTTGGAGACTGTACCAAAAAAATAACGGAGAGAAAAGTTTAAAAGAAGCAGTAGACGCCGACGAAAAAGCCCTCGCCCTCGCCACCCGCTTCGGCTACACACTCCCAAACGCCTACAAAAGCCTCGGCAGCGCCTTAAAAACCTTAATCGAGCAAACCTCCAAAAAACAGCAGCGGGCTAAATACGAAGCTCGTCTCCAGGCCCTGAAACGCAACGCAGCCAAAGCCAAAGCCAAAGTCAAACCCATCACCCGCGAAACCTCTCAGTCAGAAAACGTCTACAATTCTTAATCTTATCCCCCGACGCTTGGTACGGGGGTTTTCCAGTTAACAGTTAACTTTTGACTTTCCTATTAACTGTTAGCTGTTAACTGCGGTCGCTATCCCCTGCAAGACAGGCACGAAAATTATTAACGACCAGATTAATCGGTCTGAATCCACAAAAATCTTGATTCCGATGTCAAAGTTTGGCAGCGATTGCGTTCAAAAATCTTTGGGCCAAAACTTTGACTGGTAGACTCAAGTCTATCTTTGGCTGTGATATCACCCGCGGCGGGCAAGTTTTAAGGTGTTTTTGTAAAGTTTGTATAAAGCTAGCCTAAGGTGGAGCTGCTAGGACAGAATAGGCTAAAGACATCAGCTTGAAATTTGAAACTAGGACTTCATGGTCAGTCAAACCCCAGAGGCAGATTTTCGGGTTACGTACTTGGACGAGATTCCCTCAGTTCACATACCCGTGCGCTTGAGCGTACTTGAAGCCGTAAACTTCAAGACAACCTGCCAGCAACTTTTCTCTGGAAACACCGTTCCCAGCAAGATTGTCCTAGACTTCAGTCAGACGACATTCATCGACAGTAGCGGGATCGGTGCTTTAGTTAGCAATCTGAAATTTGCCAAACAGCGGGATAGCGACTTAGTGCTCCGCAGCCTTAAGCCGCAGGTAATGGCAGTATTTGCTCTCACCAGTCTAGATCAAGTGCTGACGATCGAGCAGCCCTCTGCAACCTCAACCCCCACAGAGACCAACCCCTCGGACAATCAGCTACCGATGACCCACCCCTCAGTGCAATCGTGGGTGAAGCGGCTGATAGACATCGTTGGGGCAATAGTCGGTTTGGTGATTACAGGAATTTTGCTTGTACCCATAGCTGTCGCTATCACTATCAACGATCCAGGCCCGATATTTTTCGGTCAAACCCGCTGTGGCTGGATGGGCAAACAATTTCGGATTTGGAAATTTCGCTCGATGTGTACCAACGCCGAAGCAATGAAAGCCCAAATCAAAAACCAAGCTTCTGGTGCATTTTTCAAAAATGACAACGACCCGCGGATTACCAAAGTCGGGCGCATCTTGCGCAAAACCAGTCTCGACGAACTGCCGCAGTTTTGGAACGTGCTCAAAGGCGAAATGAGTCTAGTCGGCACTAGACCGCCTACGCCAGACGAAGTTGAGCGCTACGAAGTCCCTCAGTGGCAGCGTTTGGATGTCAAACCCGGGATGACAGGGGAATGGCAAGTCAACGGTCGCTCTCAAGTCCGCGATTTTGAAGATGTCATCCGTTTAGATTTAAAATACCAACAAAACTGGAGCCTGATGTATGACTTGAAACTAATTGTTAAAACCGTAACAGTCCTGTTTAACAAAAATAGCGGCGCTGTGTAGGAACGGTTAACAACCCACCGCTAAACTTTTAGGTACTCTTGCCGACGGACGGCGGAAACTCGAACTCGATACTTACTCAAACAGGCGATCGGTAGCTATACCTACGCTAGCATTAAGTGTTAAAATTCACACCGAAGAAAATGCGTAGCTAGTTGCCAGCTCTGCAATCAGAGCATTAATTAGCAATTTGCGAGTTCGAGGTCGTACTCGAATAATCCCAGCATGGTTTTTGAGGACGACCCTAACTCAGGTGGGTTTAGAAAAGTACCGACTGCGTTAGCAGTCGAAGCTCAAACCAACCCTCGCAAGCTGACTCTGGAATTTTCGCTATTTATACGCCCTACCGAGGCGGTTTACAGTATCGGAAGTCTCTCATTTCCTGTGCGAGTAAATGGTGCGAAAGGAATGCTCACCTTGAGGCAAAACGGGCTTCTTCAACTCAAGCTTGACTTAACTAATATGTTGCCAAGACCTTGCCCTCCTTTTCCTCTCCCACCTGCGCTGATTACAGCGGGGGTGGGAACCGACCAGGGGGAAGAAAGATGAAAGACAAGCAACCAAAGGCCGAGTCGCACCTTCAGGTTGAAACAGACCTGAAGGCTTTAACATCCGTTTTGGAATGGTTGGAGAATATCGTTTTGCCGCTGCTGCCAGCGGATTTCTGGTGGCAGTGTCGGCTGATAATCAACGAAGGCTTTACAAACGCTGTCCGCCACGCTCACCAGAACTTGCCCCCCGCGACGCCGATCGACATTGAGGTAAAAGTGTTTGCCGATTACTTAGAAATTAGGATTTGGGACAGGGGTCAACCGTTCAACCTCGAAGCAAAGCTGCACTCGATCATGCAAGAGCAGCGCGATCCCTTGGACAGAGAAGGAGAAAGGGGACTGGTGTTCATGTACAAGCTCACAGACGACCTTCGGTATATCCGTACCGACGATCGCCGCAACTGCCTGGTAATGCGCAAAAACCTTACCTGATGGCGCGAGACCCGCCCGAGCCAGGGCGGTTTGTTTCGCTCCAGTGGAATGTCACAGCGCCGCCCCCAGTTGTGCTACCAGGAACCCAAGCACATCCTCTGGAATTCTGCGGGTGCAGGCTCGATGCACGCGGTGGCAGGACAATTTGCTTCAAACTAAATATTATGCGTATTCTAATTTATTCCTATAACTACTATCCAGAGCCGATCGGCATTGCCCCCCTGATGACAGAACTAGCGCAAGGCCTAGTCAAGCGCGGCCACCAAGTACGAGTCGTCACAGGAATGCCCAACTATCCCCAGCGCCGGATTTATCCGCAATATCAGGGCAAATTTTACCTCACCGAAGAACACAACGGCGTGACAATTCAACGCAGCTACCTGCGCGTCAACGGCCCTCACCCCAGCCTGCTAGACCGACTCCTGCTAGACGGCAGTTTTGTCGCCTCCAGCGCCGTCCAAGCCTTCAGAGGCTGGCGTCCCGACGTGATTTTTTCGACAATGCCCCCTTTACCGATTTGCGTCCCAGTCGCCTTTTACGGCTGGATTCGCGCTTGCCCGATCGTCCTCAACGTTCAGGATATCGTCTCAGAAGCAGCCGTGCGCGTCGGCTTGGTCAAAAAAAACGGACTGCTAGTTCGTATTGCTGACGCTTTGGAAAAGTTGGCCTACTGCACAGCCAGCCAAGTCAGCGTCATCGACAGCGGTTTTGTCAAAAAATTGCATTCTCAGGGAGTACCCCCCGAAAAAATAGTTTGCGTTCCCAATTGGGTTGATGTCAATTTCATTCGCCCCTTACCCAAGGAAAATAACTCATTTCGAGAAACTCACAAACTCAAGGGCAAATTTGTCGTTCTCTATGCTGGCAATATTGCCCTCACTCAAGGCTTGCAAACAGTTGTCCAAGCAGCGGCTCGTTTGAAACACCTAACCGAAATCGCTTTTGTAATTGTGGGGGAATCAACAGCACTGGAGCGATTGCAAAAAGATTGCGAAACTTACAAAGCTAATAATGTAATGTTGCTGCCATTTGAACCGCGAGAAAAATTGCCGGAATTGTTAGCTGCTGCTGATGTTAGTTTAGTCGTACAAAAGCGCCGCGTTACTAACTTCAATATGCCTTCAAAAATTCAAGTAATTCTAGCCAGCGGTCGGGCAATTTTGGCGTCTGTTCCCGAAACTGGTACGGCCCAGAAAGCAGTGCAGCAAAGCGGTGGCGGGGTGGTGGTAGCGCCGGAAGATCCGCAGGCTTTGGCTGATGCTGTTGAGGATTTGTACCTGCACCCTGCTAAGGTGGATGCGTTGGGCGAGCAAGGCAGAAATTATGCTGTTGAGAATTACGGATTTGAGGAAGCTTTGAATCATTATGAAGCTTTATTTGCGGCGGTTGCAGCGAGTCATGCTGAGAAAATATTGACACCGCTGCCAAAATAAGATAAGCGCTTGAAACCGCTCTTGCTGACAGTGCCAAAAGATATTCCGAACCTACAGCAATAACGTTCTTAATAAGATAAGTGCTTGAAACCGCTCTTGCTGACAGTGCCAAAAGATATTCCGAACCTACAGCAATAACGTTCGTTAATATAAATGCAAAAAAATCAAATAGTGAGGGTTGAGCGATTTAATTCCCCCACATACCAAAACCGGAACTGTCACCGCAGCCATCCAGACAGCTATGACTGCCCCGATAAAAAGTAAAATGCTGATTCCTGAAAAATAATTTTGACTTTTAGTTTTAGTTACAGCCATTTTGATTGAGATTTTTAGGGAAAGCCTTTGTTAAAAACAAGAGCGTAAAAATCCCCAGATAAACTAGAGCGAATCGACGACAAAAAAACCTTTGATGGCACTAACTAAAAATATAAAATATAAAAAATCAGATAATTACCAAAAATAGCAAGCGAGCATCTCATATTTGTAAAAATGATTCTTCTGGCTCCTTCGTTCTGGCTCCTTCCTTCTGCCTCCTGCCTCAAAACTCTAATTTGTAGCTTTGATGCAAAAGTGAGATGTTCCCAATACCAACTCCATTAGACTAATTGTTCGGGTAGCAACTGTTTTAAATACAGGACTTACGCACAGACCATGCCTGTAGGGCGATGTACACCGCACTTTACCGCTACAGATAGTGTAAAAAATGATTCCTGACGTAAGTCCTAAAATATTCAAGCAGTTACTAGAAAAGATAATGTATTCAAACAGCCGATCGCCCCCTTCGCCCCCTTCGCCCTCCCCATCCCAGATATCACCACACCCCAGTCAGTCCGACACAACAGCCGATCGAAACAAAACGCTAAAATAGGAGATCCTACAATTTAGGAGTTAATATTTGACACTTGTACCCGCGCGCGAAAACGTCCTAGCTTGGCTCTGTGACCGCGTTCCTGCTGCCCGCATCAAACATATTCTGGGAGTCGAACAGGTAGCAGGTGACTTGGCTCGCCATTACGGCCTCGACGAAGCTAAAGCCCGATCGGCAGGTTTGTTGCACGATTTGGCAAAATACTTTAAACCTCAACTGCTGCTGCAAATGGCCCAGAAGGAAGGTTTAGAGTTAGACTCAGTGTTGGAAGCACACCCGCATTTGCTGCACGCAGACGCGAGCGCGATCGTCGCCAGAGACGAATTCGGGGTGGTCGATCGAGAAATTTTGGAGGCAATCGCCAATCACACCCTCGGCAGACCAAACATGAGCCAGCTCAGTTGTACCGTATTCATAGCAGACACTATAGAGCCGAGCCGCGGCAACACAGCCGAACTAGAAGCACTGCGCGAGGCAAGCTGGCAAAATCTTTATGCAGCCGTGTGGCAAACTAGCGATTATTCTCTTAAATATTTGCTAGAAACTCGCTGCTACATCCACCCCCGCACCGTACTTACCCGCAATTGGGCGCTGCTGATGGCTCGATCGCCGGAAACAGGAAATTCGACGCAGAAGTCGATCGAACAAATCACAAGTTGAAAGTAAAATTCACTAGCAATTCTGTCTTTACTTTTGGCTTCAACCTAACTCCTCTTTCCCGCCTCAAACTGCCAACAACCGAAAGCCAATAGCGCACCCATTCTTCCTTGCCGTATCAATTAGGAACTTAAACACTTAATGTCAGATCTAACTCAACTCGAATACTCCAGGGCTCAGTCTACAGCAACGGACGGCACCTCACCAGACGAAGCTCGCGGCCTGATCATGACCGTTGCCCAAGCAGCCGAGGACCGCAAAGCAGTAGATATTCTATTGCTGCGGGTGTCAGAAGTATGCTATTTGGCAGACTACTTTGCGATCGTCACCGGATTTTCCAACGTGCAGGTACGAGCCATCTCCCAAGCAATAGCAGACCAAGTGGAAGAAGAATGGCAACGCTTGCCACTGCGTACACAAGGGCTATCAGACGCCAGTTGGGTAGTCATGGACTACGGCGACGCGATCGTTCACATCTTGAAGCCTCAAGAGCGGGAGTTCTACAATTTAGAAGCGTTCTGGGGACACGCCGAACGCATTGACTTTTCCCCCGCGCGGTGAGGATGGCTAATGTGAAAAACGTTTCTGCTTCTATTTGTCCGGTTCCGCAAGAACAGCGACCGATCAATGAATACCAAGAACTTAAAGAATCCTGGTTTTTTAGCTGGGTAACACTCAATTGGCCCGGATACCTGGCAAAACTAGCTTGGGTTTGGGCTTGGAGTTGCTTGGTATCGGGGCCGATAGCTGCTTCTAGCTTTGCTCCCCTCAAGTATCCAGCTCAGTTTGCCCTCAGCGGTGCTGCAGGTGCCGGTTTTATTCTAGGATTAGCTTTGCTGCGGCTCTACTTGGGTTGGTTCTACGTGCGATCGCGCCTTTCAAATCCCACGGTCGTCTACGAAGAGTCTGGTTGGTACGATTGTCAATCTTGGCCTAAAACTCCCGAAGTTTTGCTTCAAGATCAGTTGATTGTCAACTACCAACTAGAACCAATTCTCAGGCGTCTGCGGCAGACATTTTATGGTTTGACAGTATTGCTGGTTGCCGGGGGACTAATTTGGAGTTGTTTGTAATCGGGAATGCAAGGGAGTTTTGAGTTTTGAGATAGCCGCGCACTGCCAACAACACACACGGGGTGCATGAGTCAGAAACGATCGCAGAAAGATTAACTTTACAACTCGTAACTGGCAGCTCGCAACTCATAACTTCCACCAGCCCCAATCTAAAATCTAAAATCTAAAATCTAAAATTGATATGACAAGGGGAAAACGAACCCAAGCTGCCGAATTGGAAGTCACACTGCTGCGCGAAGGTATTGTGGAATCGAGGCACCGCGCCCAAGCTGCTGTCTGTGACAACCGCGGCCGCGTTTTGTCGGTTGCTGGTAACTCGGAAACGGCCTCATTTGTCCGTTCTTCACTCAAGCCTTTTCAAGCTTTGGCGGTGACGGCGACTGGGACTTTAGAACGCTACGAATTGACCGATCGAGATTTAGCGATTATTTGCAGTTCCCATCAAGGTACGATCGAGCAATCGCGCCAGGTATTTAACGTCCTGTGGCGCTGCGACATTGACCCATCTAAACTTCAATGCCCGATTCCTGAAGGCAAAAAGAGCCCCCTGCAACACAACTGTTCCGGCAAACACGCGGGAATGCTGGCTGTCTGCCAGCAACTCCACTGGCCTCTGGAAACTTATTTGCGCCGGAAACATCCCGTCCAGCAGCTTATTTTGGGCAAAGTAGCTGACTTGCTCGCCATGCCTGCCGAAGAGTTTATCAGCGCTCGCGACGACTGCGGCGCTCCTACCTATCTGTTGCAGTTGGGGCAAATGGCCTCTTTGTACGCTCAGTTAGCCTCCGGGAACAATGTGGATATGGAACGGATTGTCCGCGCTATGACTCACCACCCGATAATGGTTGCCGGTGAGGGCAAATTTGACACGGAACTGATGCGCTTGACTCAAGGGGAATTGGTGAGCAAATCCGGCGCCGAAGGGGTGCAGTGCATTGGCCGGGTTGGCGAAGGCATGGGCTTGGCAATTAAGGTGACGGATGGGGGAAAGCGCGCTCAATTTGCTGTGGCGATTCACTTGCTCAAGCAGTTGGGGTGGATTACTCCGACTATCGCCGAAACTCTGGCGGAAACTTACCTCACTCTCAGCGAATTCAAGCGCTTGGAGGTAATCGGGGAAGTTTCGATGCTTTAGGGCGATCGAGACTCGCTCGCCGATTTCAGCAACCCCTCCCATCATCTAAAAAGTTTTTTTTGATTTAGGGGTTGCAATTTTCAGAAAGATATGTTTATACTAGATGAATAGAAAAAGCGACGCGGGATAGAGCAGCCTGGTAGCTCGTCGGGCTCATAACCCGAAGGTCAGTGGTTCAAATCCACTTCCCGCCACCAAATGCAAGCGAACCCTGTAATCTTTAAGGTTTCAGGGTTTTGTTTTTGGGAACCACTCAAGAGAGATCGAGCAACGCGGGATAGAGCAGCCTGGTAGCTCGTCGGGCTCATAACCCGAAGGTCAGTGGTTCAAATCCACTTCCCGCCACCAAATTAACCAAGACAAGCCCCGGCAGCCTAAAAGTTGCTGGGGTTTGTTTTATATTCTCTGTTTGATGCGGTCTGCGATCGCCTCTTCGACACATTGAAAGCAGTTTATTTTAAGCGGCAACAAACATCAGGACAAAGCAGTGCTGTGTCCCTACCGTATATTTGTATTTTTATATAGGTATAACCCACATTCCGCAGATATTCGATCGAACTTAATTTCAAAGAGATTCAGAATTATCAAACCCTCAAATGATTA
>NZ_JAUBSX010000076.1:0-37124 GCF_036704885.1 Microcoleus sp. F4-D5
CAGATTTAATTCTCGAAAAATATTCAACAGGAAATGGAGAAAATACTGTCAAATTTGTCGAAAATTTACAAAAAAAAATGTCGGAAAAAGATTGTTAATATTTTGGGATGGAGTCAGACATCATACCGGAGAGAATATGCAGAATTTTTTAGCAAAACAAAATGAAGGACTAGCCAAATCGGAATGGAAAATTACTTGTGAACTTTTTGCCCCTTATGCACCCGAAGAAAATCCAGTTGAAGCAATTTGGTTTCAATTAAAAAGTTTGCTCAGGAGGTTTTATCGTTTCGGCAAGAATTTTAATATTGTTAATCTTTTATTTCAATTGTTTGCTAAATATAATATGCATCAATTTTCCTAACTTGAAAAGATTTGATGCCTTTTCACAATTCATTTAGGATTGCTATATAAGTAAAAGTACCGACTATCGTCTGTTGAGAATATCTTGCAGATATGTCGCTCAAGTCAACCAATATCAGCCAGTGTAACTAATCTCCTTGAAGACCATCGCAATTAAAACTAAACAGAATCTAAATATATTTCTCGCTAGTCCCCTCTCATTGGTAACAAGTTAAGCTAAGAAAGCATTTGTCAATCAGCAATTATGCTCAACATTTACTCGGATTTTGGGCCCAAAACAGAGATTTGGGCGATCGTGCGATCGTGCCGAGGGTGATATTTATACCTACTCCCTCTTAAATCATGAATTTTCCACTCCTAAAAAAGCAGTTTTTTTGAGTAAAATTACTGATTGACAAATGCAATTAAGTCTTAACTTGTCACCAATGGTCCCCTCTTGACCGATAAAAAATTTTTCCCAACTCAAGAAAGCCCCGTGAATGACCCACCAAAAGCCCAAGCGATGACTGATGCAGAAGTGGAAGCACTGTTAGATAGCACCGGCGGTTTATTGAAGCTAGAAAATATGGAACACGGCGATGATATCATGTTGGAATTGGCGGGGATTTGCGATCGCGATCGAGTCACACTCGGCGGCGTCGTCCATACCCGCAATTCCAAAAAACTGCTAAGCACCAACGTCCAAATTAGCGATCGCACATTCATTCGAGGGCAAAATCTCAACTCACACCTTTACATTAGGCGACGCAACCAGCATAAAAGCCAACGTTTGCAACCCAGCTAGAGGGGTCATTCGATTTGAGATTTGAGATTTGAGATTTGAGATTTACTCTATGAATCTGGGGCCTTGAACTTTCGTCTAAAATTTTCATTTCTCCAGGACATCGGGCGCTTGTATCCGTTTTTGGGCGGGTCACAAATAACAAAGCGATCGATTAATTTGATTGTTTGAAATGCGATCTACCTGTGGAGCATAAACATTCCTTTCCCACCCAAAATATCTTTGAATATCTGCATATAACAACCCGATTCAGGATTCGCAAACATCAATATTTCTCTGTTTTCTCTTTCTCTGCGCCCTCTGCGCCCTCTGCGGTTCGTTGAAAAAAATCTACTTTACATCAAGCAATAGAATGGCTATAGGCGCACCCAACCCTACAAATCAAAACTCTCTTTACCAATACTTCCCTGTTCCACGCTACCCAGAAACTCTTCCTCCTCAACTTCCTCACTCCCCGACTCGAAACTTTCCACCACAAACGGCAAACCAGCCGCCATCAAACCCCGTTGAATCAGTTCCGGCGTTTCGTCAAACAAAACAAATAGGGGATGAACAGCCTCAGCTTCATCGCTGTAAATATGTCTGTAGCGGTGCGGCATCACCCATTCGTAACCTTTATCCAGCCAAACCTGAGACTGCCGCCAGCGGCCTAGCAACTCAGAAAACTCTTCGCCCGGACGATGAATGAAAATCAAAATTTCCACTCCAATTTTAACTTTCCATTCAGGATCGCACATCAAAATCGCCAAATCGCAGGGCAAACAAACTGCCTGTCCGGGCGATATGCTAGTGCCGCCTCTTCCCGCATAAGAAACCCCGTCCCGCAAGCGCGCAATTGGCAAAGGAATTGTGATTAAACTATCATGGGCGCGGCGGATACTCGGAATCATTTCCATGTAAACCCGATATTTTTTCAGCAGGGCGATCGCCGCAGAAGATTCGCTGTACTCTGCTAGTAAGGCCTCGTAATGTGATTGTTTAACAGACATTTTAAATTAAGTAATAGGTAATTAGTCAACAGTCAACTGACAACTGCCAAGTGCCAACTGACTGCTGACTATTTTTTACAGCTTCTGGAACACTGCGAACATCGGCAGATACATCGACAGCAAAATCGAACCTACGATACCACCGACGACAACAATCATCAGAGGTTCTAGCATACTGGTAAGTCCTTTTACTGCTTCTTCAACTTCCGTTTCGTAGAAAGCGCCAACTTTCATCAGCATCTTGTCAAGTTCCCCTGTCTCCTCGCCAATTGCCATCATTTGAATGGCCAAAGACGGAAAAACAGCTTGTTCTTGCAAAGCAATACTGATCATGCCGCCGCTTTGAATTTCCTGTCTCGCATATTCGATCGCATTAGATATCGCCTGATTCCCCGCCACATCTCGCACAATTTCCAAAGAATTGAGAATCGGCACGCCCGATCGCGTCAGCGACCCAAATATCACGCAAAACCGAGCCACAGCCGATTTTTCGATCAAATCTCCAAAAACCGGCAACTTCATGGCAATCCTATCAATTTGCAGGCGACCTACGGGAGTTTTGTAGTACATATCAAATGCTATTTTGAGCGCTATAATCACCCCAATAACTGTCACCTGTTGAATCGGAGGCCAAGCCGTACAAAATGCACTAATTGACAACATAAACACCGTAAAAGCCGGCAAATCTGCACCAATATCCTTAAAAATCTTAGCGAAAGTTGGTAGCAAGAATATGGTCATTGCGAAAAAAATCACGATTGCGATAAAGAACACAGTCTTCGGATAAGACATAGCCGAATTAATTTCAGCCTCCGTCTTGTGATTTTTTTCCATCATCACCGCCAGACGGTCTAGGGTTTCATCTAGCACCCCGCCGACTTCTCCCGCCGCCACCATACTGATAAACAGTTGGTCAAAAACATCAGGAAACTTAGCCATCGCCTCTGCCAAGTTTATCCCCTCCTGCACGTCAGCATTCATGCTTCTGAGGGCTCGCTTCAACTTAGCATTAGAACACTGCTCGTGCAGCACGGAAAGGCATCTAACGATCGCCACCCCTGCATTAAACATAGCCGCAAACTGACGAGCAAAAATAGCCATATCCTTAACAGTAAGACTGGTAAGGTTATACTCGATTTGCTCCTGAATCTTACTGAAATCAAAGCCACCTTTCGGTTTTTCGCGGATAACGTTGGTAGCCACAGCTCACCTCTGAAAATTTATTAAAAGTTATGACTCATCAGTCATCAGTCATGAGTTCTTTCTACGGAGTCCAGACTAATGACTGCTGACTGAATTAATGAGCTCCTACCTTGGCGCCAGCAACAGGTGCCGGGCCGATCAAGCGTTCGAGTTCGTCAGCCTTAGAAGCCTTGCTCATTGCCGCTTCCCAAGTGATTTTACCGCTCTTGTAAAGTTCAGCGAGGGCCATTTCCATCGTCCTCATGCCCAATTTCGCCCCCATTTGGATTTGGGAGTAAATCATTGGAGTTTTGCCCTCCCGGATCAAGTTAGCCATAGCTGGAGTATTCACCATGATTTCCATAGCGCAGCAGCGGCCGCCCCCAACTTTCACGACCAAATTTTGGCTGCAAATTCCCACCAAAGAGTTAGACACCTGGGCGCGAACCTGGGGTTGTTGAATTGGCGGGAACACGTCCAAAATCCGATCGATCGTTGCACCCGCAGAATTAGTGTGCAAAGTTCCCATCACCATGTGACCCGTTTCCGCAGCCGAAATTGCCAGACCGATCGTTTCCAAGTCGCGCATTTCCCCCACCAGAATCACATCAGGGTCTTCGCGCAAAGCCGCTCTCAGCGCATTAGCAAAGCTTTTAGTATCTTCGCCCTTTTGGCGCTGGTGAAACAAACTCTTGATATTAGGAAACACATATTCGATCGGGTCTTCAACTGTGAGAATGTGTTCCGCCCGCGTCCGGTTGATCAGATCCAACAAAGCAGCCATCGTAGTAGTTTTCCCAGAACCCGTTTGTCCTGTCACCAACAGCATACCCCTGGGTCTTTCCGTCATATCCCGCAAAACCTGCGGCACGCCTAAAGCATCTGCATTAGGAATCTTAGAAGCCAGAGCCCGCATACAAGCAGCCCAAGCACCCCGCTCCCGGTAGACATTGACGCGGAACCGAGCCAATCCCCGAACGCCGTAAGCGCAGTCGAGTTCCCAATCCATTTCCAACTGCTTGCGCTGCATATTGTTGAGCATTTGGAAAATCAGGATCTGCACCTCCTCAGCAGACAGAATGTCGCCGTATTGTGACTGAGGAGTTAATTTCCCGTGGACGCGGAAGAAGATAGGTGCGCCTGCTTGGATGTGTATGTCCGAACCCCCTTGTTCTACCAGGGACTCCAGTACGTCTTCAATCATCAGACCCATAGATATCTCTCCTCGATCGAGTTGATAGTTATTGACCAATCTAGCTCAGTTAACAGTCAACAGTTAATACTCAACATTTAACAGTCAACAGTTAACTGCTGAATCAATCCAAAAAGCGCGGCGTCAAGCAGTACGGACAATCCAGCATCTCCGGCTTCAATTCCGCCCGACAAGTTTTGCAGGTAAGTCCCTGCTTGCGTTTGGCTTTCAGTTCAGCTTCCAATCCCGAGTCTGTAAACGTCACCCGCTCGACTTCTTCAAAGGTAGTCGCGCCTTCCCGCACTAACTGCAAGCTGTAAGCCAACAGCGTTTTCATCCCTTCTTCTACTGCTGCTTCCTTAATTTGCTCTGTAGGAGCTCCTTGAGTGATCAGAGTTTGAAGCCGCTCAGTATTTTTCAGGAACTCGTAAACCCCTACCCGTCCTTTGTAGCCTAGGCCGCCGCACTTGGTACAAAGTTGCTCGCGTTCTGCTAGCTGTTTCCTTTCCTCCACCGGGACAACGTTAGCCCTGTTGACAGTCAGATCGATTTCTTGAGAAGCCGACAGACCGTACCGGCCAAGTTCTTCAGCGGTAGGCTGGTAAGGAATGCAGCATTTGTCACAAACGCGCCGCATCAGGCGCTGAGCCAACACCCCTAACAGAGCGGCCGAAACCATGAAGGGTTCTACGCCCATTTCGTCTAAACGGGCGATCGCCCCGGCCGCATCGTTCGTGTGCAGCGTCGTCAGCACCAAGTGTCCCGTCAAAGCAGCTTCCAGAGCCGTTTTTGCCGTTTCTTTGTCCCGCGTTTCCCCGACCAGCAGCACGTCAGGGTCTTGCCGCAAAAACGCCCGCAGAATGTTGGAAAAAGTCAAGTCTTTTTCCCGAATTACTTGACATTGGGTAATTCCCGGCAAAGCATATTCGATCGGGTCTTCCGCCGTACTGATATTAATCCCCGGATCGTTCCGTTCCGCCAGAATCGAGTACAGAGAAGTTGACTTGCCCGAACCAGTCGGCCCCGTCACCAAAATCAGTCCGAACGGCCGACTAGCGGTCTCTCGGACTAAAGCCAGAGTTTCCTGGTCGGAGATTAACAAACCCAAACCCAACTGAGTGCTAGAACTGTCCAAAATCCGCAGCACGATTTTTTCGCCGTACCGCGAAGGCAAGCTGTTCACCCGAAAATCCACCGTGCGTCCCTCAAACACCCGGCGGATACGGCCGTCTTGAGCTTGTCGGCGTTCGGCAATATCCAGGTTGGCAATAATCTTGAAACGAGCGGTAATCGATGCGACTACCTGCTTGGGAAACCGGAAATACTCTTGCAGCACCCCGTCTTTCCGCATCCGAATCCGCATGAACTCTTCTTGAGGTTCTACGTGGATGTCAGAGACCTTTTCCGACAAAGCTTTAGCCAAAATGATATTGACGGCCTTAATTACCGGAGCGGCCTCAGCATCGTCCAATGTGTTAGCTAGGTCTTCTTGGTCGGCAGTCTCCTCTTCTAGCGAGAGCTCGCCAAAATCTCCCTCCCCTAGCTCTAGCTTTCTCTGCTTTTCGGCTGCTGCTATTTTGGCTGCTACCTTAACTTGGTCGTCTTGATAGGCCGAAGTTATGTCCTGATAGTCGTCTGGCGTAATCACCCGTCGCTGCAAAGCTAAACCGTGAGGCTGTAAAATCCGCCGTAAATCTTCTATAGCGTTGAGGTTGTCGGGATCTACCATTGCCACCATAATCGCCGGAGGCTCAGTTTCAGTCCTCGCTACAGGTAAAAACCGACCTTGGTGACAAATGTCGATCGAAATCTTCAACCCGTCTAGCATCACTCCGAGTTGCTCGTTAGACAATTCGCTCATCTCCGGGTCAAATGCTTCAACGCCGTATACTATCTTCCGTTCAAACATCTGCTGCTTCTTGTAAAGTCGCAGCAACTCTGGAGGCAACGGCTGCCCGGTAAGTGCTTCTAATACCTCAGTCAACCGCTTGCCGGACTTCTGGCTTTCAATTTGAGCTTGCTTCACTTGCTCGCTGTTGACGTAACCCGACTGAATCATCTTGGTGATAGCCGGAGTAAATTGGCTCAAAGAAACTATGGATGTGGAGCGAGGCGGGGATGTGCTAGTCATAAAAAACACTCAATAGGTGGAAAACTCAGTCACAAAGAGTGCTGAGAGGAAAACCAACGCGGGGTTTTAACCCCCGTATTGTTTGCTTGTGGATCGGCTATCATTTTTTTGCTCAATCCCTATCTGTCAAGTGTAAGCTCGCAGTCCCCTCTAAGCTTCGTCCACAAATTGACGAGACGTTGGAGAGATTTGCCGATGCTTGCAATCACATTTTGTTCGTTGAGTGCTAAGTTGCTTGCTTACCTGATTAACTTGCGGGATACTCTCGTTATAGCCTCAAGGCACATCACTTGGGGATTGCCCGTACCGGGAGAGAAAAGCGGGGCGGGGTGTGTCGCCTTCCCACTCTCATTTTATATTCCCAAATTGTTCGGTCAAATTACAGCGCCCGTAGAGGCGCGCTTAGCTGTACTAAATTAAAGATTAGCTGTGTTCTGTGATGATAGCTTTTACGAAAGCCTCGATCGCCCTTTTGAAATATATTTTGATTAATTATCTGCGACCGGTCAGCGATCGATCGTCGGCTGCATGAGTCCCCGGCCCAAATTTTGAGCAGCTCTACTTTTTTGCCACCAAAAATTACTTTGATTGTACCTTGGTGTCCGAACCTCGGTCACGTAAGCTTGACGGTTCAAAAATCTTGGAAACAGGCAAATTAGATATCAATCGTATCTACAGAGCAGCACCTCCCCGAAATCAGGTGATTTCTGTCATTTAACTGGCCTAAATTCGATGTTTCAAGAGACTTCGGTATCTAATTATAAAAACTTCCGCCCCAATTTGCCTCAAAATTCACAGCGTCTTATGTGAGTGATAAAACCGCAGATAGCTCGCCACTCAGTCACTAAATACAAATTCATATTTATGGCGAATTTGCGAATGCAACCAACGGTAAAATACGAGCATATGCTTGCAAATAAAACAGCCGCAAATACAGACTAATGAATCGCTAGTATTGGCAGCAAAATTTGAATCATCAAGGCTCATAGTCGGCAATTATTCTAGTAAACGTAACAGCAAAATAGAATTTTAAAAATTGAGCAAAATGCGAGGGGTTTAATCCAAAAATAGAAAGCAACAAACTTTCTGTTAGCCAAAAATGCGGTCATACTATCAAGAGAAAAAGAAACGACCCTTTCAATAAAATATTGGAAGCTTTGAGAGATGCCTCCATATTGGGCGAGATTTCCTATGAATCAGATGATGCCATACACAAGAAATTATAGTTATCTAGATTTACCGGGTTAAAGGTATCTGCTAGAATTGATAGGGTTCTGTCGCGCAGCTTTTATGATTGACGAGGAAAAACAGCAAGATCGAGATCCTAACTCAACAGGGGAAACCCCAGAGGGTTCGCCAATGGCAAGCGAAAATCCGCCGGCACCAGCAAACGAAGCAGCCGATTGGGAGCTCGAACTTGCTCGAGCTTATCAAAGTGCTCAGGCCGATCGCCCGCCAGCAAACGCATCCGGGGATACCATCACCGGCAGTTCCACCAACAGTCCGACTGCAGACGCGGCGGAGCCTTGGAAGAAGGAACTGGCCCAGGCAAACGATGAAAAAGAGGCTTTAAAAACTCAGTTGCAAGCCGCGTCCGCTCAACTAGAAGAACTCAAAAATCAAAATCTCCGCCTAGCAGCAGATTTTGAGAACTTCCGCAGGCGCACGCAAAAGGAAAAAGAAGAGCTAGATTTACAGGCAAGGTGTCTCACGATCAAACCCCTGTTGCCGGTAATTGACAATTTCGAGCGCGCTCGATCGCACATCAAGCCGCAAACCGACGGCGAAATGAACATTCACAAAAGCTACCAAAGCGTTTACAAGCAAATGGTAGATAGCCTCAAGCAAATCGGGGTTTCTCCGATGCGCCCCGAAGGCGAACAGTTTGACCCCAACCTCCACGAAGCTCTACTCAGCGAGCCAACTGAGGAACACGAGGAAGGAACGATTATCCAAGAACTAGAACGCGGCTACATTCTGGGCGATCGCGTCTTGCGGCACGCTAAAGTGAAAGTTGCAGCGGCTGGGCTATCTGTGGTAGCCTCAGATGAAAATCCCGATAGTTCGGAAAGTTAATCGGGATACAAGCTACTGCATTCCTCAAAGTCACTGACCCCCGAATTCTCTTCGGGGGCCCCAAGGCGACAGATTAACCAAATTCTTAATTCATGACTAAAAGCAGGTCGGCGCTTGCTCAAAAAAATCTGAAAAATGTTTTTACCCGTCTTTGATATTGCCTGATTGACATCAAGTTTATTTCCTAAAAATCCGGTCTGGAGATGCTTGTTTTGACAAGCTGAGTCCTTTTTCATCCCCCAACTTGTAGTTGGAGATTTCCAAACATCCCACAAAGTTTTATGAGGCGCTATGGGAAAAATTATTGGAATTGACTTAGGCACGACTAACAGTTGCGTAGCTGTGCTAGAGGGCGGTAAACCCGTCGTGATCGCCAATTCCGAAGGCGGGCGCACAACTCCGAGTATAGTAGGATTTGGCAAGGCGGGCGATCGCTTAGTAGGTCAACTAGCCAAGCGGCAAGCTGTAACTAATGCTGTAAATACTGTCTACAGCATCAAACGATTTATCGGACGGCGGTGGGACGACACGGAAGAAGAACGAGCCCGGACTCCCTATACCTGCATCAAAGGCAAAGACGATACCGTTAACGTCCAAATTCGGAACAAGGTTCACACTCCCCAGGAAATCTCGGCAATGGTACTCCAAAAGCTCAAGCAAGATGCTGAAGCTTATTTGGGACAAACTGTTACCCAAGCCGTGATTACAGTGCCAGCCTACTTCACAGACGCCCAGCGGCAAGCAACCAAAGACGCCGGTACGATCGCGGGTCTAGAAGTCCTGCGGATCGTCAACGAACCGACGGCTGCAGCACTTTCCTACGGGCTCGACAAGCAAAATATAGAACAGAAAATCTTGGTCTTTGACCTGGGCGGCGGTACTTTCGACGTTTCGATCCTGCAACTGGGAGACGGAATTTTTGAAGTCAACGCCACCTCCGGCAACAACCATCTCGGAGGAGATGACTTTGACGACTGCATCGTCCAGTGGCTGGTAGAAGCTTTCCGGACTCAAGAAGGCAGTGACCTCTCACAAGACAAAATGGCCTTGCAGCGCCTCCGAGAAGCTGCCGAAAAAGCGAAAATCGAACTCTCCAACCGGGAATCCACCTCAATCAATTTGCCCTTCATCTCCTCTGACGACAAAGGGCCCAAGCATTTGGAAATGGAACTCTCCAAAGCTCAGTTTGAAAAACTGGTGGCTCATTTGGTGCAAGCGACGATCGATCCGGTGACTCAAGCCCTCAAAGACGCAAGTTTGACCCCCAAAGACATAGACAGGATTATTTTAGTGGGAGGCTCAACCCGGATTCCGGCAGTTCAAAAGGCAATTAGCAAGTATTTTGGGGGCGTTTCTCCGGATAAATCGGTCAATCCCGACGAAGCTGTAGCCGTAGGCGCGGCAATTCAAGCCGGGGTTTTGGGCGGTGAAGTCAAAGACTTGCTGCTGCTCGACGTGACGCCGCTCTCCCTGGGACTCGAAACCTTGGGCGGGGTGTTCACCAAAGTAATCGAGCGCAATACAACTATTCCCACCAGCCGATCGCAAATGTACAGCACGGCGGCAGACGGGCAAACCTCGGTAGAAATTCACGTACTCCAAGGCGAGCGGGCATTGGTTAAAGACAATAAAAGTCTCGGCAAATTCCTGCTCAAAGGCATTCCCCCAGCCCCCCGCGGCGTACCTCAAATCGAAGTTACCTTTGAAATCGATGCCAACGGGATTCTCAAAGTTGCCGCTGAAGACAAGGGAACCGGAAAAGAACAAAGCATCCAAATTTCCAATACAGGGGGATTGAGCGAAACCGAAGTCGAGCGGATGCGACAAGAAGCCGAACTTTACGCCGAAGAAGACATCAAGCGCGCTCTACTCGTCGAACTCAAAAATCAAGCTGACTCCCTCGTCTATAATTGTGGTGTAACTTTAAAAACCAACGCACAAATGCTCAGCGACGACCTCAAGGTCGAAGCCGAAACAGCAGCAGTAGCCTTGCGGGCAGCGATGACTAACCCCGACATCACAATCGAGGAACTCACGCCCGCAATCGAATCTTTCAAGCAACTGCTATACTCGCTCGGGACAGCAGTCTACGACCATGCCCGCAGCGGGGTAGCCCCGTCAGGAGCTGTTGTGGAAAGGGAGATGATGTCAAAAGTAGAATCCGAACCAGAAGAGGTTAAAGCCGACGACAGCACTTTGCTGACAGAAGAGCTGCTGGTGGCGCCCCAAGCACCGCCGGAACCAAAGCCGGAACCAAAGCCGGAACCAAAGCCGGAGCGACAGTCAAAACGACAGCCAAATCCACAGTCAAATCCACAGTCAAAACAAAAACAGAAGGTTCCCGAACCAGAAGTTGATGATATGAATCCTTTCCTTTAAAACTGAAAAGCAAAAAATTAAAAGTTAAAAATTAACAATGAGAATTTTTGATTTTTAATCTGTAATTTCAGGAAAGGTCGCCCGTTTCTTTTTCGTACACTTTTTGTTATTTACCTCCAGGCAAGCAGCTCTATGGCCGGTGATTACTATGAAATATTAGGCGTTTCTCGCAGCGCAGACAAAGAAGAAATTAAGCGTGCTTACCGCCGTCTAGCTCGCAAGTACCATCCAGATGTCAACAAAGAACCCGGTGCCGAGGAGCGGTTTAAAGAAATTAACCGCGCCTACGAGGTACTATCAGAACCCGAAACCCGCGCCCGTTTCGACCGGTTCGGCGAAGCAGGCGTCAGCGGTGCAGGCGCACCTGGGTTCCAAGACTTTGGTGACAGCTTTGCCGATATTTTTGAAAGCTTCTTTCAGGGCTTTCAGGGAGGGGTCGGCGGCCAACAACAAGGTCGCAGGCGCAGCGGGCCGGTGCGCGGAGACGATTTGCGCCTCGATTTGCGCCTGGATTTTCGGGAAGCAGTGTTTGGTGGGGAAAAAGAACTCCGCATCAAGCATCTAGAAACCTGCGAAACTTGCACCGGTACTGGTGCGAAACCGGGAACCCGACCGCAAACCTGCTCGACTTGCAGCGGCAGCGGTCAAGTCCGACGCGCTACCCGCACTCCTTTCGGCAGCTTTACTCAAGTTTCAGTTTGCCCCACTTGCAACGGCACCGGGCAAGTGATTGAGGAGAAGTGCGAAACTTGCGGCGGCCGAGGCCAAAAAGAAGTGATGAAAAAGCTGAAAATCACAATTCCGGCTGGGGTTGACAACGGTACTCGCTTGCGCGTTTCCAATGAAGGGGATGCCGGCAAACTGGGCGGGCCGCCCGGGGATCTTTACGTGTTCTTGGCGGTGAATGAAGACCCGCTATTTAAGCGCGACGGCACTAACGTTAGCTCGGAAGTTAAGATTAGTTATTTGCAAGCAATTTTGGGGTGCCGGTTGGAAGTCGAAACCGTAGACGGGCCGACGGAATTGGTGATTCCTAGCGGAACTCAGGCGAATACTGTTCTGACTTTGGAGAAAAAAGGGGTGCCTCGGTTGGGAAATCCAGTCAGTCGCGGCGATCATTTGATTACGGTGTCTATTGACATTCCGACTAAGGTGACGGCTGAGGAACGGGAATTGCTGATGCAGCTTGCTAAGCTGAAGGGCGATCGTACTGGTAAAGGCGGCTTGGAAGGGTTTCTGGGTAATTTGTTTCAGAAATAAGCAATTTTTGACACCAATTGGTGTCAAATTTTCCTGTTTGAGGCTTCCCCGGTTATTTGTTTTAGTATCTGTCAAAAAATTGTGTGCAATTGCTCACAAAAATCTCAGGTGGGACGCTTCCTAGGCATTCGGTTTCAGCAGCGCTCAAAAAGGTGAGCGCAATTGCGCTCACTTTTTTGAGAAAGAATAATAATCTGTGTCCAATTGGACACAAAATTTTAGATGCTCCAGTTTCCAGGCAACTTGTTTAAAAAACTAAGCATTTCAGGATTGGAGATTGCAAACAGCATTATGAATTCAACATCGAACATTGAAAATCCTAAATCCCCAGATGCAAAAATCGATCTGCGGGGTACTCCGTGTCCTCTGAATTTTGTCCGCACTAAACTGCGCTTGGAGCAAATGGCACCGGGTGCTGTTTTGGAAGTGTGGCTCGACGCTGGGGAGCCGATCGAACAAGTACCTGATAGTCTCAAAATGGAAGGGTACCAGATTCTGGAAACGCAATTTGTAGCAGATGAGCCGGATTCTGGATTTTTTGCGATGAAAGTGCAGCGCCCCGAACACAAGGAAGCAGGATGAGCCTGAATTCGTCCTCGATCGTCGGTACTGTAATTGCTGTTCAGGCTAACTTCTACCAAGTGAGGTTAGATCCCGCTGTCTCCATTGACGGGAAAAATGCCCCCCTCGCAGATTCTCCGACTCTCCTGTGCACTCGCCGCACTCGACTCAAAAAAATTGGTCAACAGGTGATGGTGGGCGATCGCGTGGTGGTAGACGAACCGGACTGGACTGACCGCCGGGGTGCAATTTCTGAAGTCTTCCCCCGCCAAACAGAACTCAACCGCCCGCCTGTAGCTAATGCCGATCGCATTCTCCTTGTTTTTGCCCTCGCTGAACCAGACTTAGATCCCGCATCATTAACTCGGTTTTTAGTCAAGGCCGAATCTACAGGTTTAGAGGTGAGTTTGTGCCTGAACAAATGCGATTTGGTCACGCCCCAGGAGTTGGAACAGTGGCGCGATCGGCTTTCAGGCTGGGGCTACGAACCGATGTTTATGAGCGTCCGCAGCGGCGCAGTAGTTCAGAAAGCCACCGAAGAAAGTAAAAATGAAGTTTATGCCCAAGAACCAGCTTACAATGACTTAAAGGAGAAAATAGAGGGAGCTAGCGTGACTTTTGAGAATAATCCCATACTGGCAAATTCGGTCGATCGGTTAGCTCCGTTAAATCCCGTACGTAGCCCGTTGCCGAACTTCCTTCTGCAGCACTTGCAAGGGAAAATAACGGTAATATGTGGCCCTTCTGGGGTTGGCAAGTCCAGCTTGATCAACCAACTGATCCCGGCCCTGAATCTGCGAGTGAACGCTGTTTCTGGCAAACTCGGCCGCGGACGCCACACGACTCGCCACGTCGAACTATTTGAACTCCCCGGCGGCGGACTTTTGGCCGATACTCCGGGCTTTAATCAGCCGGCTCTCGAATGCGATCCCTCAGAGTTAGCGGAATATTTCCCAGAAGCTCGCCAGAGGCTGGCTTTGGGTAGCTGCCAGTTTAGCGACTGTTTGCACCGAGACGAGCCTAACTGTGTCGTGCGGGGCGGTTGGGAGCGCTACGATTATTACTTGAATTTTCTCGAAGAGGCGATCGTCCGCCAGCAACAAGAGCAAAACTCTAGTAGTGCCGAGGCGACTGTGAAACAGCAAACCAAGTCGGATGGTACGCAGCAATACGAACCGAAGCTGCAAACTAAAAAATATCGCCGCTCTTCCCGCCGCCTTCAACACCAATCACTCCAAGATATGTGTCAAGACTTAGAGGAATTGTGAGGAACTCGCCGCCCATCGCCCGCAGGCACTAGACAACAGTACCGAGACTTACCCAGAAACCGGGTTTCCTCGAGGAAAATACTTGGTTGCACCCCAAGACCCGTTCGCAAAATCGGCTTTCTTTACTCGCGGGTGCGTAAGTCCTGAGTACATTAATAGCTAAAATTAAATGGCCTTAGATTTGTTAAAAAAAGTAGAACAGAAGCAAAAGTTAGCGGGTACTGCAGGAGCAAAAATATTGTGAATATTCAAGAACTGTTTCAAAAAGGCGGCCCCGCCATGTGGCCCCTGTTGCTGTTATCGATTCTATCTTTGAGCACAATTATCGAGCGCTTGTGGTTTTGGGCGAGCCTCCTGAGCAAAGAAAAGCAAATAGTTAACCGGATTCTTGAAGCGGCTCGCAGCGATTGGGGGGCGGCTAACGAGATTGCCAGACAAGCTAACCGACAGCCGATCGGGCGATTTCTTTATGCACCCCTGCGGCTCTACAATCCCGAACCAGATTTGTTTCGACTCGCACTTGAAGCAGCAGCCGATGAAGAGTTGGCTTCGATGCGGCGCGGTGACAAAATCTTAGAAGCGACGATCGCTCTAGCCCCTTTGCTGGGCTTGCTGGGAACAGTTTTGGGCTTGATTAACTCGCTCAGTTCTATCCGTTTGGGCGACATCGGGACGGCGGCAACAACTGGCGTAACTTTGGGGATTAGCGAAGCGCTGATCACGACTGCTTCAGGAATGGTAGTAGCAATTTTTACCTTGGCGTTTTATCGGATATTTCAAGCTTTTTTGTTCAACCAGACAAAAATATTTCGCAAAGCTGGAAATGAACTGGAATTGCTTTACAGGCAATACTGGCCTGCTGCTAATGCTAAGGGTCGATCGCCCGGTGCCGAATACAGCAATTCTTCCTTTGGTTCCGATGGTTTGAACAGGCGTTCTCTCAATTCTCAAGAAGCGGGAGAACGGAACCGGGAGCCGAAATTGAAAGGTTCCGATCCGGCTGAAGATTCACCTTCTAATAATTAAAACTCCACAGATCTGATGAAGATTAATCTAGATACTCCTGCTGAAGAGGCTCGGATTGAACTGGTGCCTTTAATTGACGTGATATTTTGCATTCTGACGTTTTTTCTGCTGGCGGCTCTGCAACTGACTCGCCAGCAAGCAATTAATGTCGATTTGCCTAAAGCGAAGACGGGACAAACACAGATGCGAGAGATGCTGATTGTCAGCATTGACGATTTCGGTCAAACTTATATCGACCAATTGCCTGTTAATTACCAACAGCTCGATCGAGTTTTAAAGAGTTTCCAAAGCAGAAATCCTGCGGGATTGATGGTGCTGTACGCTCCTCAAAATGCTAGATATGCCAAAGTTGTCGAGGTTTTAGATAAATTGAGAGAGGTCGGCGGCGATAGAGTTGCCCTGGCAACTCTTCCTAGTTCGGCTCCTTCTCCATTGCCCAATACCTCGCTTCCCAATTCTGGCATTCCTGCTGCACCTGCGATCGGCAATTCCGGTCAACCCCAGCAGTCTCCTTTGGCTCCTGGGCAGCAGCAGCTCAATCCAAATCAGTTTCCATCTCCTCTCCCGGCTCCCGGGCAGCAGCAGTTCAATCCGAATCAGTTTCAATCCCCTCTCCCGGCTCCCGGGCAGCCTAGCAACTCTGGGGCGAATCAGGGCATTCCTCCTGTTTCGCCTGCACCTACTGCTCCCAATTTAAGACCCGGAGCGGTCACTCCACCGCAAAATGCCGGGCCTTCGAATTAGTTACAAAATAGAAGGGAGAGAGGAGAACAGAGAAAAAAAAATTCTCCCACTCTCCCCATCTTCCGCTCTCCCCCTCTCCGCATCTTCCAATCTCCTTCTCTCCTCATCTCCTCGCAGAGAGAAGCTCTACCCCATTTGGTATAAAGCGCTTCAATTATTTTGGTTCGTACTGAGCCTTTTTTCTCTTCACAACTAGATACAGTTGTACATGCCTGCGGAAGGAACTTTTGCAGGCATTTCGCCATCATTATCACTAAGTTATTTCCTGGGACAGATGGTAATTTTGTCAAATGATTGTTACCTTTTGTAATATAGACTAAAGCCAGATGGGCTATCGGTCATCCCGAAACAAACGGTCGATCGCTGAAACAACTTACAAATCAGGTTAATCCAGGTGTTCACTTTTAAGTTACCTTTACTTACAGAGGAGTCAAAGTCATGAGCCAACCAGCAGAATTGTCTTTGGAACAGCAATTTAGCCTGTGTTCCTTCAAAACACAGGTAAGTGACATGAGCCGCGAACAAGCTCAGGAGTTTTTGGTCAAGCTTTACGAGCAAATGATGCTGCGGGAAACCATGTACCGCCATTTTCTGAAACACCACTGGGGTTTAGAACCTAACCCAGGTGTTGAGTAGCAAAGAGTCGCAGTCGGCGACCTCCGTCTCTTACTCTCTTCCCTCAGGCGGAAAGGAGTTGGGGGTGATGGGGCGTCACTCGAAGGCGGAAGCTAAAAGGCCTGTATAGAGACTTGAGGAAAATTGGACGGTTTCTTTGTGAATTTCACTCGAATTGGGGAGTCGAGCTCAGCACTTTGTCGATCGGCATCACCGGAGAGTGCAAAAATAATTTATAGCGCCTCTACTCAAAAATGGGATAATTATTAATTAATAATAAGTAAGTGTTAATTTTTCAACCAATTAAATTTTTAACAAATTCAATATATTTGTGTTTATTTGCAGCGGGTCAGGTTTGACAACAATGGCGCTAGTCGGACATCTGAGCGCGACCTCCGACTAGCAAAACCTTCAGTTTTCACATCACAATCTCTAGAACTGGCAACTGTTTACTCTAGACAGAGTTATTCTGGCTGACGTTCCAGAGTGGCCTCCATCGTACTCGTCAAGTAATGACCAGACATGATGCCACTCGATTGGTAGTAGCGGTTGTCACCAACGCGGTGAAGGGTATCAAAACCCGTCCGCCGCTGGCGTTCGTCTCCCAATACCCAATAACGCTGGACGATCGACTGGGGAGCAATCCAACCTTCGCCCTCGACGCGGCCGAGTTCGCTGTGTTGGAGTACAAAAGTATACTGCCGTTCATCGCTGTTGAGGTGTCCTCGGTACTGCAAAATAATCTCTTCGCGATCGCCTCCAGGAAACACCAGTTTCGTCACCATACTGAACCAATCTGTTCGGTTCCAGCTCACTAAAGTTTTGCCTTTAACCGTAATTGGCACGCCATTGCGCTCAATCCAGCTTCCTTCGAGCGTCCATTGGCCAGATTCCATTAAAAACGTGTGAGCCACAGTGCTGTTCCTATGCTTTTGCTGCTGGCTACAATGCTGGTGCAACAACGCACAGCCGTTGTCCCTCAGACTCTATGCTATCACGCCCAACTGTGCCAACAAGAGTTAATTTCCCCTAAAAGTACCGGTGCTCGGGCACCAGTAACTTGAGGCAGATTGCCGGGAATGCCCCGAACCCGCCATGCGGCTAAAACCGCGAAAGCGATCGCCTCTTTAAAATCTACATTCAAGCCTGCTTCAGAAGTAGTCAACACTTGCACTGGGTGCAATTGAGATTGCAATCGGCTTTTTAAGTAGAGATTGTGGCTGCCGCCCCCGCACAGTAAAACTCGATCGGGCATAGCCGGTAAAAAAGTTTGGTAACTGTGAACGATCGAGGCCGCAGTCAGTTCTGTCAGAGTAGCCAGCACGTCAGCAGGACTGAGGTTGTAACCTTGGGCCTCGACCAAACACCTGTCAAAATAGTCTACACCAAATAACTCTCGTCCCGTAGATTTCGGGGGTGCTTGGCGGAAGAACTCTGATGCGAGCCAATCATCGACTAAAGCTTGACAGGGAGTTCCCGAGGCAGCCCAAGCTCCACCTTCGTCGATCGTCTTAGTGCCCCCTGAGAAGTGCTGTACTGCCAAATCCAAGAGGGAATTCCCCGGGCCTGTATCCCAGCCGGAGATGCCATCCCCAAGACTCAAAATTTCTGAGTCGTCCTGGTTTTCCCCTTTTCCGGTGGCCGGAAGATAGGTAACATTGCCAATTCCGCCGAGATTTTGGATGCAGAGGCTGCGGTTGGGTTCTGCCAGCAGGCAGGCATCAACTATTGACACTAAGGGTGCTCCTTGACCGCCTGCTGCAATGTCTGCCGATCGAAAGTTACTCACAGTAGTAATGCCTGTCAATTTCGCAATTAGCGCGCCCCGCCCGAGTTGCAAGCTGTAACCCATTAACGCACCGGCGCTGTCTTTCAGGGCTTTCCCGGCAGGTCGGTGGTAGACGGTTTGACCGTGAGAGCCGATTAATTCGGCTCTATCATATTCTGCTTGAATTGTCAAGGCAGCCTTGGCAAATTCTTGGGCGATGGCATCATCTAATTCGGCTAGTTCAGCCATTGACAAAGGTGAGCCGCTGCAAACCGAGAGAATTTGAGCTCGCAAGTTAGCAGGATAAGGGAAAGTGTTGCCGGCCACCAATTGCACTTTCAAGTCTGTGTGGGAACCGACGACATCCACCAAAGCAGCATCAATGCCATCCACCGACGTGCCGCTGATCAAACCGATAACGCGGGTCATTCTATTTTAGATTTTAGATTTTAGATTTTAGATTGTTCAATTTTTCGATTTTTTGATTTTTCGATTTTACATGGTCGGGTGCGATCGGGCGATCGGATATTATTTGAGGTCGATCGTCACGATCACCACAGTAATATTATCGCGTCCCCCTTTATCCTTAGCTGCTTCAATCAAAGCATTTGCAGCGCCCTCGCAGGCGCGAATCGACTTCAGAGGCGAAGCAATCAAAGGATCGGACAGTTCCTCAGTCAAGCCGTCGCTGCACAGCAGCAAGCGATCCCCAGGTTGCACGTCCACCGGCAAAATATCTATCTCCCGCAAATCATCGCGGCCCAAACACTGGGACAAAACGTGACGCCAAGGATGACTGCGAGCTTGGTCAGGAGTTAGAGCCTTTCTTTTGACAGCCTGAGCCACCCAAGTCTGGTCTTCAGTAATCTGTTCCAAGCGAGAGCCGTGCAGGCGGTACAAGCGAGAGTCTCCGATATTAGCGCACCAGGGTCGGCCCTCATCCCTAAACATTAGAACCACAGCCGTAGTACCCATATCAGCACGCTCGGGGTGGTCTAGCTGATCCGTCAAAATTGCTTGATTGGCAATTAAAAAAGCCTTTTCCAACAACAGCGGAGAATCCTCAGGCCCTTCCCAATGTTCGACCAAATAAGACTGAATCGCCTGAGTCGCAATCCGGCTGGCTTCTTGACCTCCGGCGTGTCCTCCCATTCCGTCGGCCACTATGAAAAATCGCCCGTCAGAGTCTATGTAGTACGAATCCTGATTTACAGAACGAACTAGCCCTGTGTCTGTCTTACCTGCAAAAGAGCGTTTCATAGATTGGGTGATTGGACTCATCGAACTTGAAAGCTTGATTTAAGTGGTGCGATGTTTTTTTCCAAAACTTAAATCCCGAACAGGATTTGAAATTTCTGTCGCCCGCGAGATCGCCAGTTGTGGAAAAATTGCACTACCTTGACCTCATATTGTAGATCGATATGATTGTAATCCCGTCTTAAAATTTCGGTAAATCCAGTAAATTAAGCAGCACCTGCAAAAAAAAAACAGGCTTTATACACAAAATCAGAGGTTTAGCTGGCGGGAAATCTAGGAAGCAACAGGGTTTTTAGCGTCAAAGCGTGTAAATTCGGTAAATTTTAGCAATCAGTTGTCAGCCAGCCAAAACTTAACTTTCGAGGTCAAATTTTGGCTGGCGAGAAATCTCAAACCTGAAATTTCAAATCCCAAATTGGACAATTATCACATCCTGTCTAAACGATCGATCCGCCTGAACAAACGCAGCATAGCAAACCCTGCACTCGCCGCCAGGACTGCCACAGCGACAGCCGGCCAGACTTGATTGCTGACAAACAAAATTGTCGCCGACAAAGTAAAAGCACTCATCAGCAAAGCATAATTCGTACCCATTTGAGCGCTGCTCATGCGACGCAGCAAGCGCTCTGTTTCGGCAGAACGGACGCGAATCCGCAAATCTCCCTGTTCGAGTTTGTCAATAGTCTCCTCAATCCGGCGGGGCAAACCCAAAGCAGTAGAACTCACCTGAGCCGCCTGACGGCCGATTTCGTTAAAAATGCTGCTACTTGTATCAGGACCGTTTCCATTACTCATAAGCTGCATGGCAAAAGGTTGTGCCACCTCCATAAAGTTGAACTCGGGATCTAAACCTCGGCCCACCCCTTCGATGGTGGAAAAAGCTCGCATTACAAAAGTAAAAGTAGCTGGGAAGCGAAAAGGTTGGTTGTAGGCGATATCGTAAAGGTCGTCCGTAATCGCGCTCACCGATTGATTTTCAAAAGGCTTGTCCATGAAGTTGTCCAGCATATACTGGATCGATCGGCGCACCGGACTCATATCACCCGTAGGCACCAAAGCTCCCAACTCGATCAGAGAATCCATAATCCGCTGTCCATCCTTGGAAGCAATGCCGTAGAGCGTCTCCATCAGTCCTTCGCGGACATTCGACTGGATTTGACCCATCATGCCGAAATCGTAAAAAATCAGAGAACCGTCAGCACTAACAGCGATGTTGCCGGGGTGTGGGTCAGCGTGGAAAAAGCCGTCATTGAGCAACTGCCGCAAATAAGCTTTTGCCCCCAACTGAGCGATTAATTTACGATCGATACCGGCCGCTTCCAAAGCTTCGTAGTGGCTGATTTTAATTCCCGGCAGGTATTCCAAAGTCAGCACTCGCGGAGCCGCGTACCGCCAATAAACCTTCGGCACCCGCACCCAGTCGCAGTTGCTAAAATTGCGGCGAAAAGTATCAGCATTGCGGCCTTCATGGAGATAGTCAATTTCCAGCCACAGAATGCGACAGCATTCCTCATAAATCCCCATCCAATCTCGGCCGTAGCCCCACTTAGGATGGTTTTGAAAGTAGCGGGCAATTCCCTTAAGAATTTGCAAATCGATCTCGAACAGCTTCCGCAGTCCCGGCCGCTGCACCTTGACCACCACTTCCTGGCCCGAATGCAGTTGAGCTTTGTGTACCTGACCCAGACTGGCAGCAGCCAGGGGCACTGGGTCAAAGCTGCGGTAGAGTTCTTGAACTGTCTTGCCCAAATCTTGCTCGACAATTACCTCCAACTGCTCGTAGCTGAAAGCAGGGACTTTATCTTGCAGCTTAGAAAGTTCCTCGACAAACTCTGCTGGGAACAAATCGGCCCGGGTGGAAAATAACTGCCCAACTTTAATGAAAGTCGGCCCTAAATCCAACAGTGTTTCTCTAACCCAGATAGCTTGAAAGCGGCGTCTGGCAACTTTCTTTTCTTCAGTCACGCCTCCCCAGTAGCTCCAATTTTTGCTGTCGAGCCAGAGGGAAGCCAGCCAGAGCAAGACAAAGGCCCAAATGTCGAAGAAGCGCCGCTGCCGGGAGTATTTTTCGCGATTCCAGCGATAAGCTTTACTTTTGTAGGATTTACCAGCAGCAGTTTTTGGCTCATCGCCGTCGCCAGTGCGCTTGTTTGAGCGCTGGCGATTAACAGAGTCATCAAGGAGAGCAGACACTTGGGTTCCCAAATTGCTTATTTTATGTTGTTGTTTTGATTGCAGGTAGGAGCGCAGGAGCGCATTGCTTTGCGCTCGCGTAGTCGTGAATAATAGTTGTGGTCGGAGCATCGAGCGCTAGGGCAAACTGCTGCGGTAGCGCTGCAATTCCGATCGCACCAGGGCGACTTCGGCGCGCAGCTCGTCAATAGTCGCTTGCAACTCTGCAGGATGGATGTCTTGAATGGTGGTGGTGCTTGCAGTGCCAGTTCTGGTCTGCATCGCCTCCTCCGAAGCTCGATTAGCCCGTTCCACAACTCGATCGGTGAACTGCCGCAGGCGTTCTCTTTGTTCTGCGTCAAATTTGCCGAGTTCAGAAAAAGCGTTGGTTGCTGCGCTTTCTAATTGCTCGTACAGTGCTTCGGCAAGTGCTCTGCCTACAAAAAAAGCATGAACTGGGGGTTTACTCATAAAAAATCTCTGTGCGCTTCCGCAACAAATTATAACTTGCTTGTCCCCGATGGTGCTTGTTCCCAAAGAAAGGAAGTTTGGGGGAATTGACACTCCCACCCCTCGATCGGGGATGGGATTGTTGAGAGTTAGAACAGTCTAACGCGCAACGGCTTAGCCAAAAAGCCTCGCTTACACTCGCTCCCATTCGAGGTTGGGGTTGCTTTGTACAAAAATGTTTGCAGCTTGGCAGCAGTAATACGCGACATCACACCACCTCAGTGCCGCGCACATATTCTAACATAATTTAAATCAAAATAGAAAACAGTCCTGCATTTTTTTGCGGGCATTTGGATTGCAGAGGGAATAGGAAATATTCAATAAACTCTGAGCTAGAATGTTGGGATTTTCCGATTCTACCGCAGGTTTTGCGAGAGAGTCGTTGGCGGGGAAGGGCATTATTATCTCCACTACCGATCGCCTATTTGCTGACTCATAAAACCAAGTATTTGTCCGCACTTTTAAGCAACACAAACAAGACTAATTTGTCGCAGGTTCAGGAAAAGGCACTGCGGGATCTGCCACAGGGGGTGGTGAATCAGGTGCGATCGAACTATCTGAATTGCTGCTGCTGCTCGGTATCGCAGGCTCAGGCGACCGCTCGATCGGCGGCGCTAGTGCTGGTGGCGAGGATTCCGAGGGCGGCAAGGTTTCAGCACTCTCAGGGGCAGGCGGGGCGGGTGCGGGGGGCGGTTCTGCCGGCAGGGGCGCAACTTCCGGTACCGGTGCGGGTTCTGGTTGGGGTTCTGGCTCGATTTCGGTTTGAGGATCGGGAATGGGGGACTCAGAAGGCTGCTCTTCGGGCTCGGGCGTCGGGGATGGCTCAGGTAGGGGTTCGGGCTCCGGGGCGGGAGTTTCCGGGCTTGGGGACTCAGAAGGTTCGGCGCTAGTTTCAGAGGGTTCGATCTGTTCGGGAATGTTGCTGCTTTCTAAGGGCGGTTTAGGGCGCTTGTTGAGTTCGATCGGGTAGAGAGGGCTGCTTTCGACAGACGGCTGCCCGAACATCGGCCCTGAAAAATTGCCGGATTTGAGCAAATCTTCCAGAGATGGGAAGGATTCAATTGTCGATCGATTGCTGCTGATACTGGTTTTGTTGTAGTGCCATGCTAGGTCAAAACCCATCCAGCCTGCAATTGCAGCCGTTACGAGAAACGCCAGCAAAGTCAACTGCGGCGGGGGAGGTGCGGGCAATCGCAGACTTTGCTTGCCTTTTCTCTTTGCTGGTACTCGCTCTGTTTCTTGCAGCATGGTGAGCCAATTTTCCACTGTTTGAGGGCGGTTGTGGGGGTCGATTTCGAGTCCCTGAAGGATGGCTCGCTCGATTCCCGGGCTGAGGTTCGGCTGAAATTGCCGCAACTCGGCCAGGGGAATGCGCTCGCGCAGGGGTGCTGCTACGGGCGCTACACCGGATAGTAAGTAGTAGAGGGTGGCTGCGATCGCGTAGATGTCTGTGGCCGGTGTACATTTACCGTCATAGAGGTATTGTTCGATCGGCGCGTACCCGGGCGAGAGCAAGTTAGTGTGGGTTTGTTTGGAGCCAGCGGTAAAGCCGCGGGCAATGCCAAAATCTATTAACATTACCAGATGAGAATCGGCTCGCCGGATAATATTTTCTGGCTTGATATCTCCGTGCAGCAATCCGCTGTGGTGAACTGTACTTAAGGCTGAGGCTATTTGCCGAATATAGTGCAGGGCCTGGGCTTCTGGCAGCGGCCGATCGGTTTCGACTATTTGGGCGAGAGTTTGGCCCGGAATGTAGTCCATTGCGATAAAAGACTGTCCGGCTTCTTCAAAAAAGTCGATTACCCTGACTATGTTGGAATGCTGACACCGCGACAGGCGTTGGGCTTCGGCAATAAACTGCTGCTGAAATTGGGCAGATTCTGGGTGTTGGCGCAGACTTTCGTTGAGGGTTTTGAGTACGACGGTTTGGTTTAAATGGGTGTGGGTAGCTCGGTAAGTGATGCCGAACCCTCCTATGCCTAAAGTCGCGTTAATTTGGTATTTGCCCTGTTGGAGGACTGTTGCAGGCGCTAAGTTCATCTTCAGTTGATGCCGTTTCCCAAACTATGCTACCGCCTTTGGGTTATTTCGCAGAGTTAGCGCTGAGGTTCGATCGATCTGCGCCCTAGTTTGAGCTTGAGCTCTGCTATATCTTTAATCTTTGCATCCCCACGTCATTTTATCTGTAGTAGGTATTGTGAAACTAACGCTCCGGCTGCCAATAAAAATCCCGCTCTTGTGGAACGGGAAAGCCATCAGGGTGCATCTATATATGTGACTATAACTTATGAGGGGTGTAACCCCTCTTTGTTTTATCAACTCTTTACAATTAGCCGATTTTTGTAAAAATTTAGACTTTTTTTTGACTTACGAGCAATTTTATGATTGTAAAAACGATCCGGTGGCGATCTTGAACTTGGGGAAATGAAGAGCTATGGTAGTGACTGCGGTAAGGTTTCAACCCACCTTCGGCACCCCCCAGCGGGCAGCGTACACTGCAATAGTTTCATAAAATTTATCGAGGCGCACTAGATAGGAAGCCAGCTTACTAGCCCTACTTTTAGGCCTAATAATTCGGTTGCCTGGAAGCTGTCTACAGGCTTAGAAAATAAATATCCTTGCCCCAACTCACACCCCAACTCTTGCAGTTTCTTTAGCTGTGTAGGCGTTTCTATGCCTTCTGCCACGATATCCATACCTCGGCTGCGAGCAAGGGTCACTATCGTCTGGATAATTTCTATGCCACTGTTGTCTGCCCCAATGCGGCTGACAAAAGAGCGGTCAATCTTTAAAGTATCAATGGGAAACTCGTGCAAGCGGCTTAAAGAAGAGTAGCCCGTGCCAAAGTCGTCGATACACAACAGAATGCCTAGAGCTTTTAGCTGCTTCAACATCTTTTCTTCCCTGGATACTGTTTCTAAAATGCAGCTTTCAGTAATCTCTAGTTTTAGAGAGTAGGTTGGCAGGCCAGTCTGCTGCAAAATCTCATCAATTCGATTGAGTAGGTTGACTTGCTTAAGCTGCACGGGGGAAAGATTGACATTAATCGCCAAGGGAGGTGTTTGGGGAAACTGTTGCTGCCAAATACCGATCTGGTGACAAGCTTCCTGCAAAACCCACCACCCGAGTTCATTGATCAAACCAGTTTCTTCAGCCACAGGGATAAACTCGGCAGGGGGATAGATGGTTCCAGATGGGTGATGCCAGCGCACCAAAGCTTCAAAGCCACTCAGTTGCCCCGAAGAAAGGGAGACAATTGGCTGGTAGTGAACGCAAAATTCATGTAGCACCATCGCCCTTCTCAAGTCGTTCTCCAACTGCAAGCGCGTCATCGCAACAGCTTGCATCGCTGGATCGAAAACTTCATAACGCCCTCTGCCTTGAGCTTTAGCATAATACATTGCGATATCCGCATCTCTGAGTACGTCTTCTGGGCGATCGTAATCCATTGTGCTCAGGATAATGCCAATGCTGATCTCGGTAAATACTTCATAATCATTCAAATTAAACGGCTGCCTTAATTGGTTTTGGATGCGTTCAGCTACCCTGGTTGGTTCATCAATATCTTTGATATCTTCTAGCAAGATCACAAATTCATCTCCTCCAAACCGCGCAACTGCATCTGTGTGGCGTAAAGAAGCTTGCAGTTGACGAGCAACGCTTTTTAGTAATTCATCCCCAACCAAATGTCCGAGGCTATCATTGACCACTTTAAAGCGATCGAGGTCAATAAATAACACCGCATATAAATAATCTTCACATCTGTACGCCTTGCCGATCGCCTGTTGCAGACGATTCATAAACCAAGCGCGGTTGGGCAAACCCGTTAGCGCGTCGTGAAAAGCATCATGTCCTAATTTTTCTTCCCTTTGCAACAACTGAACTTGAGCCTGTTGAAGCTGGTTGACGGCTTGTGTAAGTTCAGCCGTTTGAGCTGCTACCCGTTCCTCTAACTCACTTGTGAGTTTCTGCAAGGCGGCTTCCGCTTCTTTTCGCGCTTCAATTTCCTGTTTGAGAAGCGTATTTTGTTCTTCCAGAGTCTTGGTCAAATTTCGCAGTCTCAGGTGTAGTTGCACGCGGGCTAGGACTTCCTCTTGCTGAAAGGGTTTGGTGATATAATCTACTGCGCCCATTGACAGACCTTTAACCTTATTTACGCGATCGGTAAGAGCTGTCATAAAAATCACAGGGATATCTTTCGTTGCCACCGATGATTTTAAGCGGTAGCAGGTTTCAAACCCATCTATCCCCGGCATCATCACATCTAACAATATAATATTTGGCGAAACTTCTTGTAGCTTCTCAATAGCACTTTCCCCATCCTTAGCCACTAAAACCTTGAAGCCTGACTCCTTCAAAAAATCGAACAGAAGTTTTAGATTATTCGGGTTATCGTCAACAATTAAAATTACATTTTCGTTTTTGTTAAACATTCTATTTTCCAAAATGGATCTTCATAAAAGCTAGCAGTTCTTTTTCTTCAAAATTTTTCGCAAATTGCAATACTTTATTAGCAAATGGTAGATAGTTCCCGTCTGTGTGCTTGAGTCTATTGGCTTCCTGCTCCACAATTTCAATATCGCCGATCCGAGCCGCATTGAACAGCGCTAGCAGCTCTGTTGATGGCGGTATCACCAGCTCACTACTCTGAACATTTAATAAATTAGTGAAACCTTGCTGCTGTTCGTTCGCCAAATCAGCAGGTTGGTCGTAAGTCCATTCTATTTGCAAATAAATCTTTAATAATTCTAGCAATTCTTCTACTTGGATCGGCTTTGACACGAACTCGTTGCAACCTGCGTCTTTACTATTTTGCCGATCGAAGTTAAACACGCTGGCGCTGGATGCTATCAATATTACATCTTTAAATTCTGGTGATTTCCGCAAGCGCCGCGACATTTCAAAGCCATCCATTACTGGCATCACTAAGTCTGTGATAATCAGATCTGGTTTAAACTCAGCAGCTTTATCTAAGCCCTCTTGTCCATCACAAGCTTCCACGATTTGAAAACCTAGTGGTTGTAAAAGGTTTATCAGAAAACCTCGATTTTCAAATCGATCGTCTACGACCAGAATTTTATTTTTATTTCCTTTAAAACCATTTAAATTAATTGAAGTATCGAGGGAAGTTTGCTCAATATATTCAGATGATTTAGTCAACTCTAAATCGAGGGAAAAAATACTGCCTTGACCGAGTATACTTTCGACTTTTATTTCGCCTCCCATCATTTGAACAATTTTTTGTGCGATCGCTAATCCTAACCCGGTGCCTTCTGCCTTCTGGTGAATATTTCCGACTTGTTCAAACGGTAAAAATATTTTTTCTAACTGTTCTGGTGCCATTCCCACGCCAGTATCTTGGATATGGAAACGAATTTTAGCAAGTGGTGATTGGTCGGAGTCTTCCCCCTCACTTATTACGCCTACCTTAAAAATAACACCACCCTTTTCTGTAAATTTAATAGCATTGCCCAAAAGGTTAATCAAAACTTGGCGCAGTCGTTTTTCATCAGCATTGACTGCCTGAGGCAGTTGATTTAATACTTGATAATTAAATGTAATTTCTTTTTGTTCGGCTCGGATGCGGCACATTTCCACAACTCCCATCAAAAAAGAAGGAAAATTAAAAGCTGAACTGTAAAGATCCATTTTACTTGCTTCAATTTTAGAAATATCTAAAATATCGTTAATCAGAGTAAGTAAGTGCGAACCACACTGGTGAATAACTTGGACCGCATCTTTTTGTTTGGGAGTTGTACTTTTATCGCGTTCCATAATTTGAGCGTATCCTAGAATTCCGTTCAGGGGAGTGCGGAGTTCATGGCTCATGTTGGCGAGAAATTCGCTCTTGGCGTGGTTAGCAGTATCAGCGGCAACTTTTGCTTCTTTTAGCTCACTTGTCCGTTCTTCTACTCGATTTTCTAGCTCGGAATTGGTCTTTTCTAACGCAGCAAAAGACTCGCGCAATTGCTGCGCCATTTGGTTAAAAGATTGAGCGAGAATTCCCAGTTCATTTATGTCATTTACCTCTACTTTTTGGTCTAATTGACCGCTAGCGATCGCTTGACTCGCTCTACTCAAACAAAAAATAGGATGGGTAATCCAGCGGGAAGCGAGGATTCCTAACAACGTCGCCAGCACTAACGCTAAAACGCAGAGTAGGATAGTGCTGCGGGTATTGGCATTTATTTGCTCCATAAAGTCGGCTTCTGGAACGACTACCACAATCAGCCAATCAAGACCTCTACCATCTTGGAATGGGGATACTTGCACGAATTCTCGCTGACCATTTAGCATGAATTCGAGTTGCAAGTTGCTATCTATTTCGCTGAAGTTACCAAAGCGTTCTATTAAATGCTGTGCTGTTCCCTGTATCAAAGGCACGCTGCTTTCAATCGCTTTTAATCTTTGCGTTTTTTTGCGATTTTTTTTATTGATAAATGGCTTCTCGGTAGTGGAAGAAGCCACTAGAAATCCAGAGCGTTCTATGATGAAAGTCTTTCCGGATTTACCAATTTTTAAACTTTGGAGAAAGTCGCCGATTTTTGAGAGAAACAGATCGGTACTTACAACTCCTAGAAAAGTGCCGTTTTTGTCGTAAACAGGTTGGCTAGCGGAGATTCCTAGGCTAGGTTGAATAAAATATTGATAAATTTTATTCCATTGGGGTTTGCCTGCAGCTTTTGCGGCTTGATACCAGGGTCGGATGCGGGGATCGTAGTCTGGGTGGGTGTCCTTAAACTGAGTAGGGTTGCCCTCTCTATCTACGCGGACGATCGTATTGATAAAATTAGTAGAGCGATCGGTTATTTCAATAACAACACTGCCATCATCCTTATATCCAGCACCCGCATATTCTTTTCTTTCCCCACCAAAACTGATGTAACTAACAGTGGAAAATTGCTTGAGCTGCCAGTAGAAGTAGCTTCTCATAGAACCCATATTATCTGGATTCCACAACCCAAATCGGCGAATGGCATCGACGCTGATGGCATTGACCAAATGGGGCGTTTCCAAGTAAGTGTTTAGTTGTTGATTGATACGGGCGAGTATCTCAGTTCGTAATTGGCTAGTAACGTTGTTGACCGCAGTTTTGCCGTTGCGTAGCGAGAGCCAACCTGTCAGTCCCACAGCCAAAAAGATTTGCAGGATGAATGGTACGACTAAGACGAGGCGCAGCGGGATTTTTTGAGGGCTTTCTGCAAGTTCATTCTCACTTGCGATTAGTGTCATGGCGGAGTCATTTTAGTATTTGGATTGTTTCAAGAACTACAGTCGCTCACCCTTAATTATTTAAAGTTTCCTGTAGGGAAATTATTTATTCCCTTTCTCTTGAGTAAACATCGATTGACTTGTAGGTCAAGACCTCAATAGGAATTGATCTAAGCATACAATTATAGTTAGGACTTACGCACTACACGGCCTGAAACCCAGAACCATCCATCGTCACCCCCAGAGCCACCCTGACCCCCAGAACCCGTCTTAAAAAGGGGGAAACCGCTTCAAAAAGGGGGAACCGCTTCCCCAAACTACTTGAAAGCACCGTTGTCAAGGGTTTGGGGGAGCTATGCGTAAGTCCCAATACTCTAGAGTGCAGAGAGTCTGAATCAATCCTAAACTCAACAATGCAATTAGTTCAGGTTGAATCAGGTGGGAAGCTGAAAAAGATCTGGCTGTACGGACGATCGCCGAAAACGCAGCGGGGCGATCGCCTATATATTGCTGACTTCGCTGTTTTGATAGGAGAGATATAGTCCTGGACGCACGATTGTTTAGAAACCGGGTTTTTTTACGAAAAGACGGGTTTTAGACCCCTGATTCGGTAAAAAACCCGGTTTCACCGGCCCCGATGCGTCCAGGACTATTGACATCTCCACTTTCATCAATAAGCAGAAGGATTTATTGCTCGCCAATTAGCTTATAGATGAGGTTGAATCTGGTGGCTGTTAAGGCTTTGCTGCCCCGATCGCCTTTGGAAAAAAAATGATGTCATGATTTGCTGTCGGACAACCCTAATTGGGTATTTCCTGTAAGGTTTTACTCAGGATATTTGATAACAATCCTAAAGAAAGGGATGAACTTAAAAGAGTCGTAATTTATAACTTCGTTGAAGAGGTGTTAATAGTTGTGGCAGCACGTCGATCCGCTTGACTGTTGGTGAAACATGAGGGGGTGGTGTTGGGATAGCGATCCATCCTCAAACAATGGTTGGTCAATCAGTCTTGTGTAAACTCTTTATTTGACCGAAAAGAATCTGAGTAAACTTCAAAGATATAGCACGTTGTTCCACAGATTCTGTTTTTCTTCTATGCCTGCTCCTATGTTTGCTAGAGTTAGGATAATGGGCGATCTGGATTGTGCCACTGGCGATCGGGCTTTTGTTACAGGAAATTAATTAAACATTTGGGTAAATTTTATAACTCTTGAACAATGGTAGAGCGACATCTTTGAACGTAGATTAATCTACCCTGTTTCATCGTCTATTAGTTAGGGATTTGGTTGTTGCTGAGCTTGATACTACCCTCGAAGTGACAAGTGAGGGATAACAAGGTTTTTTGACTTACTTCTTGTGCCTCCAATTATTCCACACGCCTATTTGAAAACTCAACAGGGTAATTGCAATAGCCGACTTTTTCGATCCGGCGGAAGGGGAAGGTTTTATGTGCGATCGCACATACCAACTCTTGCGGGGTAAGCATCCTTTAGCTCTTGACTTTATTTTCCCTCAACGTGTAATATAAAATCATTAACTATGATAAAAACAAATTTGTCATCCATCTTTTGACAGAAGCAGTCCGCCACTACTTTAGTCAGATAATAGCAATATCATCCCCAAAAACTCATGAGAGCTAGGGTTGCTGCTGCCTGAACCCGTACTGCTAACCAGATGTTTTGCACCATCAACGCACTCAGCAGCGGGAAACCCCTTCAAACTCGCCAAAGGTAACGGTCATGTCAACTGCACAGATAACAAGCCCCAATTCAAATAATGGTTATGCCAAACAGTTACTCAGAACCTTAGTAGCTGTCAAAAAAGGGGACTTTTCAGTTCGGATGCCCATAGACCAGACCGGTCTAGCGGGGAAAATTGCTGACGAACTTAACGACATTATCGAGCTCAATGAGAGAATGGCGGCCGAACTCGATCGGATCGGCACAGTTGTCGGTAAAGAAGGCAAAATCGCCCAGCGGGCAAGCATTGGCAGCGCCGAGGGGTCTTGGGCAGCTAGCGTAGATTCTGTCAATACCCTAATTACAGATTTAGTGCAACCCACCTCTGAAACCGCCAGAGTAATTCGGGCAGTAGCAAAAGGAGATTTATCGCAAACCATCGCATTAGAAATAGAAGACAGACCCCTCAAAGGAGAATTCCTCCAAACAGCGCAAATTGTTAACACAATGGTAGACCAGTTGAGTTCCTTTGCATCGGAAGTAACGCGGGTGGCGAGGGAAGTGGGAACCGAAGGGAAATTAGGCGTGCAAGCTGAAGTTAAAGGAGTTGCAGGAACCTGGAAAGATTTAACGGATTCAGTTAACTCGATGGCCGGGAATTTAACAGCACAAGTCCGTAACATTGCTGAAGTGACGACGGCTGTGGCAAATGGCGATTTATCCAAGAAAATTACAGTAGATGTAAAAGGTGAAATTCTCGAACTGAAAAACACGATTAACATCATGGTGGATCAGTTGAGTTCCTTTGCATCGGAAGTAACCAGAGTTGCTAGGGAAGTGGGGACGGAAGGTAAATTAGGCGTGCAAGCTGAAGTCCGAGGAGTAGCAGGAACCTGGAAAGATTTAACGGATTCAGTTAACTCGATGGCCGGCAATCTTACCGCACAAGTACGTAACATTGCTGAGGTGACGACTGCGGTTGCTAACGGTGACTTATCTAAAAAAATTACAGTAGATGTTAAAGGTGAAATTCTGGAGTTAAAAAACACTATTAACATCATGGTGGATCAGCTTAATTCCTTCGCATCTGAAGTAACGCGGGTGGCGAGAGAAGTAGGTTCCGAAGGCAAACTCGGCGGTCAAGCAGAAGTTAAAGGAGTTGCCGGAACTTGGAAGGATTTAACTGATAGCGTTAACTTCATGGCAGGCAGTTTGACAGCACAAGTGCGAAACATTGCTGAAGTGACAACCGCTGTGGCAAAGGGCGATTTATCTAAGAAAATTACCGTAGATGTTAAAGGCGAAATTCTCGAACTCAAAAACACTGTCAACACGATGGTTGACCAGTTAAATTCCTTCGCATCTGAAGTCACCAGGGTTGCTAGGGAAGTGGGGACGGAAGGGAAATTAGGCGTACAAGCAGAAGTCCAGGAAGTAGCAGGAACCTGGAAAGATTTAACGGATTCAGTTAACTCGATGGCCGGGAATTTAACCGCACAAGTCCGCAACATTGCTGAGGTGACGACGGCGGTTGCTAACGGTGACTTATCTAAAAAAATTACGGTACAGGTTAAAGGCGAAATTTTAGAACTGAAAAACACCATTAACGTGATGGTGGATCAGCTTAATTCCTTCGCTTCTGAAGTCACGCGGGTTGCTAGGGAAGTGGGTTCCGAAGGTAAACTGGGCGGTCAAGCGGATGTCCGAGGCGTAGCAGGAACTTGGAAGGATTTAACGGATTCAGTTAATTTTATGGCGGGTAGTTTGACAGAACAAGTACGGAATATTGCGGCTGTTACGACTGCTGTGGCAAATGGCGATTTGTCGAAAAAAATTACTGTAGATGTTAAAGGTGAAATTCTGGAGTTAAAAAACACCGTCAACACGATGGTGGATCAGTTAAATTCCTTCGCTTCTGAAGTAACGCGGGTGGCGAGGGAAGTGGGAACTGAAGGGAAATTAGGCGTGCAAGCTGAAGTTAAAGGAGTTGCAGGAACCTGGAAAGATTTAACGGATTCAGTTAACTCCATGGCCGGGAATTTAACAGCACAAGTCCGCAACATTGCTGAAGTGACAACGGCTGTGGCAAATGGCGATTTATCCAAGAAAATTACAG
Organism: Microcoleus sp. F4-D5; assembly: GCF_036704885.1. NCBI lineage: Bacteria > Bacillati > Cyanobacteriota > Cyanophyceae > Oscillatoriales > Microcoleaceae > Microcoleus > Microcoleus sp. F4-D5. Next base: position 33,283 of record NZ_JAUBSX010000076.1, read on the forward strand.
TAGATGTAAAAGGCGAAATTCTCGAACTGAAAAACACGATTAACATCATGGTGGATCAGTTGAGTTCCTTTGCATCGGAAGTAACCAGGGTGGCGAGGGAAGTGGGGACGGAAGGCAAATTAGGCGTGCAAGCTTACGTGCGCGGTGTAGGGGGAACTTGGAAAGATTTAACCGACAACGTAAACTTGATGGCGGGGAATTTGACGGCGCAGGTGCGGAATATTGCGGAAGTGACGAAAGCGGTGGCAAATGGCGATTTGTCTAAAAAAATCACCGTAGATGTCAAAGGCGAAATTCTGGAATTGAAAGATACTATTAACGTGATGGTGGATCAGCTTAATTCCTTCGCTTCTGAGGTGACGCGGGTGGCGCGAGAGGTGGGAACTGAGGGCAAACTCGGCGGTCAAGCTGACGTGAAAGGAGTTGCGGGAACTTGGAAAGATTTAACCGACAACGTAAACTCGATGGCGGGGAATTTGACAGCGCAAGTGCGGGGTATTGCTAAGGTTGTGACGGCGGTGGCAAATGGCGATTTGAAGCGGAAATTAATGCTGGAAGCTAAGGGAGAAATTGCGACTCTGGCAGATACGATTAACGAGATGATCGATACGCTGGCGACGTTTGCCGATCAAGTTACTACAGTGGCGCGGGAAGTGGGAATTGAAGGGAAATTGGGCGGTCAGGCTAAGGTTCCGGGCGCGGCGGGGACGTGGCGAGATTTGACGGATAATGTGAATGAATTGGCGGCGAATTTGACTACTCAGTTGCGGGCGATCGCAGAAGTGGCAATTGCTGTTACTAGAGGCGATTTAACGAGGTCAATTTCCGTCGCCACAGAAGGAGAAGTTGCGATCGTTAAGGACAACATTAACCAGATGATTGCCAATCTCCGGGAGACTACGCAGAAAAATACTGAGCAAGATTGGCTGAAAACAAACCTTGCTAAGTTCACTCGAATGCTACAAGGTCAGCGGGATTTAGAAACTGTTTCTAAACTAATTTTATCAGAATTGACGCCGCTGGTTTCTGCTCAACATGGCGTCTTCTTTATGATGGAAGGTGTGGAGCACGATCCGTTTCTCAAGTTGTTAAGTACCTACGCATACCGCGAACGCAAGCATCTGGGAAATAGATTTAATTTAGGCGAAGGTTTGGTAGGACAGTGCGCTCTGGAAAAGGAACGAATACTGTTGACAGAAGTCCCGGAAAACTACGTAAAAATTTGCTCGGGACTGGGAGAATCTACGCCGTTGAATGTCGTGGTTTTACCCGTACTATTTGAGGGACAAGTGACGGCAGTAATCGAGTTAGCTTCGTTCCGCAGATTCAGCGAAATACACTTGACATTTCTCGACCAACTTACAGAAAGTATCGCCATTGTTTTAAATACAATTGCGGCGAGCATGCGGACGGAAGAGTTGCTGAAACAGTCGCAGTCTTTGGCAGAAGAGTTGCAAACTCAGCAAAAAGAACTAACGGAAACTAACAAGCGTCTCGAACAACAAGCGCAGTCGCTCCGCACTTCTGAGGAACTGTTGAAGAGGCAGCAGGAAGAGTTGCAACAAACGAATGAAGAACTAGAAGAACAAGCTGAATTGCTAGCGCTGCAAAATAAGGAAGTTGAGCGGAAAAACCGAGATATCGAACAGGCGAGGGGGTTGTTGGAAGAAAGAGCCGAACAGTTGGCTCTGACTTCTAAGTATAAGTCGGAGTTTCTGGCAAATATGTCTCACGAATTGCGAACTCCGCTGAATTCGCTGTTGATTCTGGCTCGATTGCTTTCTGACAATAATGAAGGCAATTTGACTCAGAAGCAAGTTGACTACACGCGCACAATTTACTCGGCGGGAAATGATTTGCTGGGGCTGATTAATGACATCTTGGATCTCGCTAAGATTGAATCAGGCACGATGTCAGTGGAAATTGAGCAAGTGTTGTTTACGGACTTGCGAGATCATTTGGATCGGACTTTCCGCCAAATCGCCCAGGATAAGAAGTTGAGTTTTCACATAGAGCTTGAAAGTGGGTTGCCAAAAGGTCTCTATACTGATGCTAAACGGCTGCAACAAGTTTTGAAGAATCTCCTCTCGAATGCGTTTAAGTTTACAGAGCGAGGTGAGGTGAAATTGCGTGTGGAAGTAGCGCGGGAAGGGTGGAGTTTAGAGATAGAAAGTTTAAGGAGTTCCCCTACTGTCTTGGCTTTCTCAGTTAGCGATACGGGGATTGGGATTTCTGCTGAAAAACACAGGGTTATTTTTGAGGCTTTCCAACAAGCTGATGGTAGCACTAGCCGCAAATACGGGGGTACAGGTTTGGGTTTGTCAATTAGTAGAGAAATCGCTAATCTGTTAGGCGGAGAAATTAAATTGATAAGTCACCCTGGTCAGGGTAGTAAGTTCACGCTTTATCTGCCACAAACTTACCAAGAATCGCGAATAATGAATGATATGGAACCGGAAACGGGCAAGCAAACGCCTCAATTACCCCCTCCTGTTTCTCCCGCACTTCCTTTGCCGAATTTCCACTTGCCGATCGCGCCTTACCCCTCACCTTTAATCTCAGATGACCGAGAAAATATTGAGAATGGCGATCGCGTGCTGTTGATTGTCGAAGATGACGTAAACTTCGCTCGGATTCTCTTGGATATGGCGCAGGAACAGGGTTTTAAAGGTTTAGTGGCTTTGCGGAGCGATATCGGTTTGGCGATGGCGCGAGAGTTCAAGCCAACTGCGATTATGCTGGATCTAAATTTGCCTGTGATGGATGGCTGGACAGTGCTCGATCGCCTGAAGCACAACCCGAGTACGCGCCACATTCCGGTTCACATTGTATCAGTTGAAGAAGGGCGGCAGCGCAGTTTGCAGTTAGGGGCGATCGCCTACCTGCAAAAGCCTGTCAGTCGCGACGCATTGACCAAAGCTTTGACTGATATTAAGGGTTTTGTGGAGCGGAAAGTTAAGAATTTGCTAGTTGTAGAAGACGACGAAACACAACGTCTCAGCATTGTGGATTTAATCGGTAATCACGATGTTGTAACTACGGCTGTGGGGAGCGGTGCAGAGGCGCTAGAAACTTTGCTGTCAGGGCATTTTGACTGCATCGTACTCGATTTGGGCCTGCCAGATATGACTGGTTTTGAACTGATCGATCAGATCAAGCAACAGGCCACTTTGAAAAGTCTGCCGATTATTATTTATACGGGCAAAGAGTTGACGAGAGCCGAAGAAACCCAACTCAAGCGCATGGCGGAAACAATCATTGTTAAAGATGTGCGATCGCCTGAGCGGCTGTTAGATGAGACTGCTTTGTTCTTGCACCGAGTTCAAGCAAATTTGCCGGAACCGAAGCGTCAAATGCTAGAGCAATTGTATCAAACAGATTCGACGCTCACGGGCAAAAAAGTCTTGATTGTTGACGACGATATGCGAAATATCTTCGCCCTGACAAGTATGCTGGAGCGCCATAAAATGGAAATTGTGTTTGCTGAAAACGGCAGAGAAGGCATTGCTAAATTGCAAAATACGCCTGACATAGATATTGTGTTGATGGACGTGATGATGCCAGAGATGGACGGTTACGAAACAATGCAAGCAATTCGTAATATGCCTCAATTCGCTGCGCTGCCAATGATTGCTCTTACTGCCAAAGCGATGAAGGGCGATCGGGAAAAATGTATCGAAGCTGGGGCGTCTGACTACATTACCAAACCTGTTGATACTGAACAGTTGCTCTCGCTGCTGCGTGTTTGGCTTTATCGATAAGGGAAAGAAGGAAGAAGGAAGAAGGAAGAAGGAAGAAGGAAGAAGGAAGAAGGAAGAAGGAAGAAGGAAGAAGGAAGAAGG
>NZ_JAUBSX010000077.1:0-36115 GCF_036704885.1 Microcoleus sp. F4-D5
TACTTATTATCTCGGATGATTCACTTTTATCCCCTCCATCTGCCTATGTGCCAGTTGGGGGTGCGGAATGTGGGTTGTTGCTACCTACGAACGACTGGGCAATTTAGCAGAAGCAGCTTTCGATCCTAAATTAAACCTCGATTTGAGATTGCAAGCTAGTATCGAATTAGCTGAAGCTTATGGCGTTCCTGACTCCAAGATCATTCACAATGTAGATGAGCTTGACTCTTTCATGCTTAGTTGAGCGAGTACAAGGGAAATCAAACTTAGTTTAGTATTGTTAACGCAGATTTAGTATAAGGTGCGCTTCGGCGCACCCTACAGAAGCAATTATCAATCGCGCGACTTCAACAAAGGTTCAATCTGCTGCCTTTGAAACTGCAATTCATCCGCCAAAGGCTGGTAAATTTCCCGATCGCCCTTATCATCGCAATAATCCCAAAGACCGTTGTAACAGTGGCGATCGTCGTCCCAACCCGGATGGTTGACAATCGGATACAAGCAAATTCCCTCTATCGGAACTCCTGCTTTCATCGCCGCCATTACCTCAGTGCACACATAATTAAACCAGACAGGTCTAAAATCGTCTTCAGTACCCGTTTCAGCGATGAATAAGGGGCGGCCGTAGCGATCGAACACTTCTTGCAGCATTTCGCTAAACGGGCGGTACAGCGGATCGGTGTATTTCATCGGGTCTTCATTGTGAATCCACTGATTGCGATCGTAATAATTCACACCAATAATATCGAGATATTTTTCCTTGCCCCCGAGTTCCGGGCGAAAGCGTCCCGCCAACATATCCCAAGCTTGATATTGAGATAAGCGATAACCTTCCGCCGCGTCCCGATCCTCCGGTTTGTCAGGGTCAGCAATAATGTTAATTACGGGGTCGATTTGAACGATGCGAGTGCGGGGATTGACTTCCCAAACTGATTCTATCGCTGCGATCGCAGCTTTAATCAACTGGATTTTGAGCTCGTCTCCTCTTCCTTTGGCAAACGGATTGATGTAGGCGACATCGCCGCCTGCCCAAGCAATAAATGAAATTTCATTGACAGGTGTCACGAAAGGTGTTTGGTCTGTTTCCTCAGTTAGCACTTCCATAAAAGCGCGCACCATGTTTGCAAACCTGGACAGGAATTCGGGACTGAAAATATCAATATCGTCTGGCCAGCCGTAGTGAAACAAATCCCAAATTACCTGCATTTTCATGTCGCGGGCGGCCCGGATGATTGGGAGGACACTGGAAAAATCGTATTTTCCGGGCGACTGTTCAATTAAGTGCCAGCGGAGGCCTTCGCGGACTGTATAAATGCCTTGGTCCTGCAAGCGTTGGTAGTCGGCGACTGCAAATTTATCGTGACCGGTGGCGGCCGTGACATCTAGGCGTTTTCCAGATTGCAACCTGTGGGTGGAACATTCAAATCCGCCCATAAAAAAACTTTGAAACATCAATCGAATGGGTAATGGGGTAGTCAGGTTTGCAGTCAGGACTAAAGTCCTTAGATTTCAATCATCAAAAACTAAAGTCCTTACTACAAACGGTATTTTTGTAACAAGTATATCGATCGCGAAAAAGTCAAAATGAAATCAGAAAAAAATCTCAGATTTTTACTTTTTTCTTGACCAATCACCAATTAGCATTGAGTAATAGCTTGCGGTTGTGAACTTTCTTCGGGAATATCCCAGCCGAGAGTTGCCGCCGCGATTACGTCTATGGGAAATTTGGGAGTGCGATCGGCATACAGCAAACCGTTAGCTTCTTGGAAAGTATCGGTCAACTGCGTGTAACAAAATCCGCTGAACATTTCCACTCGGTTTACCACCTTCAACAGCGCGGTGTAGCGCCTTTGCAGTTCGATCGTGTCCGAGGCGCGCACGTAGCCCCAAACCCTGTAAAAATCAGGGTTTTCGCGACCGGCGCAGGCGATGCCGCCGAATTCTGTCAGCATCATCGGCTGTCCTTGGTGCGGGTGGCCGTCGAGGGTGAGGACTCGCCCGCCGGGACGCCCGCGATCGAACAAATCGGCTAGCTGGACTTCGGGCCCGTAGCGCTTGGCTAGGGTTTGCGGGTTGTTGTCGTAGTCGTGAATCGCCAGGATGTCGGTATCGATGCTTTCCCAGCCGTCGTTACCGATGACGGGGCGAGTCGGATCGAGAGTTTTTGTCAAGAAATACAGCGCTTGCACGTAGTTGCGGTGGGCTGCGGCTTCGACTAAATTCGGAACTCCCCAAGATTCGTTGAACGGCACCCAGACTACGATACAGGGGTGGCTGGCGTCGCGGTCTATGACTTCCGTCCACTCCCGCGTCAGCCTTTGCACGGCTTTGGGAGTGAAACGGTAGGCGCTGGGCATTTCTTCCCAAACTAAAAGCCCGAGCACGTCAGCCCAGTACAAAAATCGCGGGTCTTCGATTTTTTGGTGCTTGCGGACGCCGTTGAAACCCATTGCTTTGACTAATTCGACATCGCGGCGCAAAGCTTCGTCGGAGGGTGCAGTCATCAGGGTGTCGGGCCAGTAACCTTGATCGAGCACCAGCCTCAGGTAATAGGGGCGGCCGTTTAGCATGAAGCGATCGCGCTGGATGCTGACCGTCCGCATGGCGGTATAAGATTTAACCTCGTCGAGCAATTTGCCGTCTGCCCACAACTGCACTTGAGCGTTAATTAGCGTCGGCTTTTCGGGACTCCACAGCAGTTCGTTGCGGTAGTCGTCGATACCGGGGTCGGAGAGGGCGATGCGGCGGTGGATTTCGCCGTTGATCACTTCGTAGGTGTCGTTGACCAGCAGCATACACCCGATCGACAGTTTAACTTTAATCTGAATGCCCGACTGGCGATCGCCCGCGACAAACGCTTCAAAACCGATTTCCCAGCGTTCAAACTGGGGAGTCCAGCGGATGCGCTCAATATAAGTGTGAGGCACCAATTCTACCCACACCGTCTGCCAAATGCCGGTCGTGCGCGGATACCAAATACTGTGCGGCTCTATTTGCCAGTCTTGCTTGCCGCGCGGTTGCTCCAAACCTTGCGGGTCGTCCTGGGCCCAGACTGTCACCCGCTGCGGCCCGCTGAGGTTCAAAACTGCTGTAATGTCTGCGGTGAAAGGAGTGTGTCCGCCTTCGTGTTCGATGACAAACTGACCGTTCACCCAGACGCGGGCGCGGTAGTCTACGGCCCCAAAGTGCAGGAGAACTCTGCCTTCTGTGTGGGGTACGTCAAATTCGCGTTCATACCAGCAGTTAGCGTGAAAATTCGTGTCCCCGATCCCGCTGTTTGGGGATTCTGGAACAAAAGGCACTTCTATAGTCTGACTCCAGTCAGAAATATCGATCGGCTGCACGCAGCGTCCCGCGTCATCGTAAGCAAACCTCCACTGACCGTTGAGACAAATCCAGTTGCTCCGGCGCAATTGGGGGCGCGGATAGCCTGTTTTGCGTCCTTGAACTGTCACCTTATTGTCTAGAGTTGCAGACTCTTCAATATCGCAATTTTCTAGTTCTCTACCTAACCAACTCATCGGCACATCTACCCTAAGTTATATTTATACGTTAGCGACTATTGCTCCGACTTGGACAAGTTTTTTGCTGATTAATTTGTAAAAGTTCTGTACATTAAAACAGCCTCATCTGAAGGAGCTCTTATACAGAAGTCATTAGTGATTAGTGATTAGTCATTCGCCACAAGCAACCTTCCGGAAAGCTTTTAGGTTTTAGTCTCAAACCCTTCATTTTCCGTTAGCAGCTCAGCTCGATTACCCAATTGCCCTGAAACCATTATTCGACGGTTGGCTATCAAAAATTGTCCGAAGTTTTGAGAATGAAGAAGAAAGATTTTCCCCTGGCACACTCAAACACTCGGATACTATCGCCCACTTCCAACTCTAGTTTAGCCGGCAACGCTTTGCAAATCTCCTAACGGTTCAGTTAGGTCACTTTTGAGGGAATTTTCTTCCGAAGGGGGCAAACACTGAAATATTTGTTCTAGTCCTGTGAGTTCAAATAGGATTCTCACTTGTTGGCTCATGGCAGATATCAAAAGTATACATTCACTGTCTCTAACTAATTTCACGATCGCCACTACAGCCATTAACTCCGAATTTTTCAGGAAATTTATCTTTGAGAAATCGAGCATCAGAATTTTGCCCCCGCTTTCTATGAGGCGCTCTATTTCTTTCTGAAAATGAGGAAATTGAGATTTTTCCAAAACCTCGTGAGATAAAACAATTTTAACTATAACTCTCATTTCCACCTCAACACTTCTTTAAATTATTACAGAACTTTTGATTAAAACTGAGTAAGGTGCTGATAGCGCACCTTACTCATTTTTACCCGTAACTGGCAACTTGCAGCTACTTGCTAGCAGATTTGCCCTTGCCGTTGCCGTTGACAGCAGCCGCTTCTAGAGGTGCTGTGACTGGGTTCTCGGCAACTCCATTCGACGAGCTTAAATTAGAGGCCGAACCGTTAACATTTTCCACCAATTCTATCACCGGCTTGGTAGTAATTTGTTTGTAAGTTGTCAGAGCTTGAGCGACCACTTGATCCATGTTGTAATACCTGTAAGTCGCCAGCCTTCCCACGAAAGAGACTCCCGGAGTGGCATCAGCCAAAGCCTTATATTTCTTGTAAATTTCGGCATTTTCCGGACGCGGAACCGGGTAGTAAGGGTCTCCCTCAGCTTGGGGATATTCGTAGACAATGCTAGTTTTTAGATGCTCTTGTCCCGTGAGGTATTTAAACTCTGTGCAGCGAGTATATAAATGCTCGTTGGGGTAATTTACCACCGGTGCTGCTTGGTGTACGGGTACGTTTAGCGTTTCGTGCTTGAATTCCAAGGAACGGTAAGGAAGTTTGCCGTAGCAATAGTTGAAATAAGAATCGACAGGCCCGGTGTAAATCATTTCTCCGTAAGGAATAAAACCCTCAATCTCCCGGTAGTCGGTATTCAGCATCACCTTGATGTTTGGGTGAGAAAGCATCTTTTCAAACATCCGAGTGTAGCCGTGCAGGGGCATTGCTTGATAGGTATCGGTGAAATAGCGATCGTCCCGGTTAATCCGAGTGGGTACGCGCGCAATCACTGAGTTGTCGAGTTCCGACGGGTCCATTCCCCACTGTTTGCGGGTGTAGTTGCGGAAGAATTTCTCGTAAAGTTCGCGACCGACTTTGCTGACAACGACATCTTCGGAAGTGCGAATGTAATCCTTTGGTTCTGCTACTTTCGCGAAGAAATCTTCTACTTCAAATGAGGTGAGATTCAGTCCGTAAAGTTTGTTGACGGTGTTGAGATTGATCGGAATTGGCAGCAGTTGACCGTCAACGCTGGCGAGGACGCGGTGTTCGTAGGGCCGCCACTCGGTGAACCGCGAAAGGTACTCGAAAACTTGACGCGAATTGGTGTGAAAAATGTGGGGACCGTATTTGTGTACGAGGATGCCGTGGTTGTCGTAGTGATCGTATGCGTTGCCGCCGATGTGGTTGCGGGTATCAATTATCAGGACTGTTTTTCCGGCCTCATTTGCTAGTCTTTCCGCAATGACACTACCTGCAAATCCGGCTCCGACGATTAAATAGTCAAACATTACAACACCTCTGATTTTTGGTAAGGGTAATTGGTAATTGCTAATCAACAAGCGAGCATGGTTGAGTGTTAAGTTTTGAATTCATAAATTGGTAAATCTTTAACTTAAACCTCAACATTACTAACTTAAAACTTTCATCCTGGCTTCTGCTTTCTGCCTTCTGCCTTCGATCGCACTTTCGATTAACCCCAGCATTTCGCCCCAGGTTTTGTCCCAAGAATTGTCTGCTAAAAAGGCGTCTACTTCACTGAGCCACGTTGTGCGAACGTCCGAACTTTCGTTGAGGATGTCTTCGGCACAAGCAACGAATTCTGAAACGTTGCTCGCAATCCGAACCAAGCCGTTTTCTCCGTAGGGCCGCACCACGTCGCGGATAGGAGTAGAAATCACCGGTTTGCCGGCCGCGAGGTATTCGGGCGTTTTCGTGGGACTAATAAACTTAGTCGATTCGTTAATCGCAAAAGGCAGCATGGCTATATCCCACCCGCCAAGATACGCTGGCAGTTCTTGATAAGATTTGCCACCGAGATAGTGGATATTTGGGTGAGTTGGCAGAGTTGCCGGATCGATTTTCACCACCGGGCCAATGATGACTAAATGCCAGTCCGGCTTTGCTTCCGCAATGCCCGCCAGCAGTTCTATATCCATGCGTTCGTCTATGACGCCATAAAATCCCAAACGCGGGTGAGGAATGTTTTTTTGATCCGGCGGTTCTTGTGAAAGATTCCTGGCTGTCGCAAAGTGTTCTTTTTCGATGCTGCTGGGGAAGGCGTGAATGTTTGGGTGCTGGTGCTGTTTGGCTTCGTAAAGGTTGTGTCCCCCGGTAAATACTACGCTGGCGCGCTTTAATAATTGGTTTTCATTGGCTTTTAAATCCGGGTGCGCGCCTTGGAAGGCTGACAGTTCATCCATGCAGTCGTAGACTACAGCTAGCGGCTTTAAGTGGCTTGTGAAACTGACAGCCATTGGTGTGTAATACCAGAGGATGTACTGGTTAATTTCTGCTGCTTTAAACAAATCATCTAGCATGGCTTGCTGAGCAGTTTGTGCTGTTTCTTCGCTGATTCCTTCGTTCAGGTGCGGTACTATTACCCAGACTCCACTTTCGTGGATGCTGACATCAAGCCACCAATCTGTAGTCCCGATAAAAACTGGTTCTTCTACAAAGAATACGCGACGACTTCTGGCACAGCGACCCAAGAGATGTTGCGGACGCTGATAGACAAAATTCCACCGCAAATGAGACAGGCAAACTAAATCCGGTGCATCTAAAGAATCAGCTTTTAATAAGTTAGCGCGCCAGGCCGGCGAGGGAGCGAATTGAGAGGGCGATTTTGCAGGATCTATAGAGGTAAATCGGATCTCCCATGCTCGACCTTTATTGCTGCTATAATTATTGTTTACTGAGTTTTCGGGGGGCGACATAATTAGCCTCTAGAATTTGTCAATGAAAATTGTCAATAGGATGTGTTTCTCAAGAGTTTCTTACTAAAAGTCGCAAGAAGCATCAATTTGAGAAGTTTTATTGACGAGCAAGCGCCGCATTCATTGAACCAAACAAAGAAACTGTTTAGCTGCGGAAAAACACGCTTATCTGCTTTTTTCAGAATTGAAACTGGGAGATAAGTTAATATTGTTAGACTTGCTATTGCTGTTAACTGTAACCCAGTTTTTCTGCCATAACTTCTATCTGAAGGATGACTTCTATCTCAGGATGCGCTTAGCTTAAACGCTGGGTTGAAAAGCGGTTAAAATGCCGATCGACCTTGTAAAATGACTCTTAACTGGCAGGTACGGGGTGAAAAAAGAACGAGTTTTATTGCTTTATTTGGAGAGGATAGAAAATTTGCCATCAAGTTTATGTTGCTTTTTAATTTGACAAACCTAGCCTTTTTTAAACTCATCGGATCGCTCTCTGGAAAAATTTGTATCTTAATATACAAAGCTGTACCAGAGATTTCTGACTTCCGATAGATTAACAATTGACAGTTTATGCAGTGGGGTGAAAATCACCGAAGATCACCTGTCTCAACAATAACAAAGAAACCAGGGAACGGCAAGGATAAACCTAAGATTTTGCACGAGTCTGTAGCAAGAAACGAAGGTGAGCGCATTTGGGCTGCGGGCCTGAGTTTAACGTCGCGCCCACAGCACAAATATCAATCATCCCTCTAAGGGCGGGTTTGCCGATATGTGCGATCGAACGCAAAATATCCACGTAAACCCGCGACTAGAAAATAGCAGCAACTTTACAGTCGGCTGCTGTCAATTTTGGCGAGTCCTCCTCCAAAGGCAAAATCTTGCACCGTCGAACTCTTTAAGAAATCGTGAGGGAAACCCAATTCAATTGCGCTTACTTTGTCTAAATGCTGCATTTGTTCCGGGGTTAATTCAAACTCCAAACAAGCCAGATTTTCCTGAAGTTGCGACAGTTTGCGCGAACCCACAATCGGAATAACTTCGACTGGCTGTTGCCGCAGCCAATTTAGGGCTACTTGAGAAGCGGATTTGCCAATTTCGGCTGCTATTTTGCTAACTTCGTCAGCAATTTTGAGGTCTCGTTCGTTAATATTTCCAGATTCTGGTGAATTCAGCCGTTTAGCTTCGCTGGCTGTTTCTGAAGTGTTATATTTTCCTGTCAGCAAACCGGCGGCTAAGGGGCTCCAAGCTGTGACGCCAATATCAAAGGCTTTTGCCATAGGGATCAATTCCCGTTCGGGAGTTCGTTCTTTTAAAGAATACTCAATCTGTAAGGCGATAAATGGTGTCCAACCGCGCAGATGGGCGATCGTATTTGCTTGAGAAATAATCCAAGCCGGCGTATTGGAAATGCCTATATAAAGAACTTTGCCGGCGCGCACCAAATCGTCAAAAGCGCGCATCACTTCTTCGACGGGTGTGGTAGAATCCCAAGCGTGCAGCCACAACAAATCTATGTATTCAACTTGCAATCGCTTCAGACTTGATTGTACTGCTTGTACCATATTTTTCCGGTGGTTGCCGAAACCGTTGATTTCGCCATTCTTCATGTTGAGGCTATACTTAGTAGTAACTACCCATTTTTCGCGATCGGCTGCGATGAACTCACCGACATATTTTTCGCTAGTACCGTTGGTGTAGAGATTTGCGGTATCAATGAAATTGCCCCCCGCTTCTGCAAAGGCGTCGAACATTTTACGGCTTTCGTCGTAGGAACTCCCCCAACCCCACTCTTCCCCAAAAGTCATGGTTCCGAGGCACATTTCCGAAACGCGAAGTCCGCTGTGACCTAGTAGTTTATATCTCATGTCACCCTTCCGCTAGTTAGTAGTTGTTAACAGTTTAGAGCCGGATTTCCCAAACTGTTGCCATAAGTCCGGGCTGCGGGCTTTTGTAGTGTGTTAGCGCTGCGCTGAATGTTAAATGTTTTGCCAAGTTAATCAAAAGGTCGTAGCAAGGGCGATGGTTCCCAGCCATTGCCCCTGCGTTTAGTTTAAACAGCGCAGGGGCGATCGTCTTATTAATGTATTTACGATTACATTAATAAATTGAAATACCGTAAAATGGCAAAATAAATATCTACCTTTAGATAGGTATTTTATGAAAAGAGTTAAATAAAAAAATGTTATCTTAAATAATCATAAAACCAGACAGAACTAGAAAAAAAATTAATGTAGCTAAATTAACTTTTTAGCGTTATAGTGATTTATGGATTACAAAAACTAGGTGACTCAGTTGGCTGATATTGTTGATACCGCCGTTTCGGCCGATCTTTTAACACCGTAGTTGCTGCTGTCAAGGTCGCTGGTTTAGTAGATACTCTCAAAGGCGCTGGCCCCTTCACAGTTTTTGCGCCTAGTGACGAAGCTTTTGCTAAGCTTCCCGAAGGTACTGTAGAAGCAATGCTTAAGGACATTCCTAAGCTTACAAAAATCCTGACTTATCATGTCGTTTCTGGCAAAGTTCTGGCCGCTGATGTGGTCAAGCTGAAATCTGCCAAGACAGTTGAAGGTTCAGAAGTTAAAATTGATGCTTCCAATGGCATCAAAATTAATGATTCTACCGTTACAACACCCGATGTTGCTGCTGATAATGTTGCGATCCACATTATTGATGCAGTCTTGCTTCCTGCGCAAGCACAGATTTAGATAGCACAATACTATCTTGAGGGCGGTGGCTGTTGTTAGCCACCGCCCTGTTTTAGTTGATAGTTGAGATGTAAATATTTTACGCAGGTCGATAATTAAAATTATTATATATCAATCCTCAATGAGTCGTAAATTGTTGACCCCACCCCAACCCTCCCCGCGGGTTCGGGGAGTCCGTAAGAAATTCACAAATGATGCGAGGATTGCTATAGAGTAGCGGGAATTGACCGATCGCACTCAGCTTGAGTTGGCCCCAAATTTGTTGCTGCTGAATTTACCGGGAAAACTGGTTGCAGGCAAACTGCCACAGGTACTCGGAACAAAAAATTTATCAAAAAAATAAAAAAGTGCGATCGACCGCGTTAGCAATTGCCGATAATTAGGGGCCCACTTATTTTGCACTCTCGGGCTGACTCCCGGTTGATGCCTAGATACCACCCCACCAAACCCAACATTTATAAGAGCAACTGCGTTGACTAAGCCTTGTCCTAATTAAGATACAATAAGAACCACAAGGAAAGTGCGATCGACATTATTTGACAGTCAAGCTATGCAATCTACAACTCAGTCCGAGACAAAACCGGCGATGGACGCTCCCAAACACGGATTGCCCGTTACAATCATTACAGGATTTCTCGGCAGCGGCAAAACAACCCTGCTCAACCACATCCTGACCAATCAGCAGGGTTTGAAAACAGCAGTTTTGGTAAATGAATTTGGCGAAATCGGCATCGACAACGAACTGATTGTCACCACCGACGACAACATGGTTGAGCTGAACAACGGCTGCATCTGCTGCACAATTAATGAAGATTTAGTTAATGCAGTTTACAAAGTTTTAGAACGTCAAGAAAATCTCGATTATCTGGTAGTCGAAACAACCGGACTCGCCGACCCGCTGCCAGTAGCGCTGACTTTTTTAGGCACAGAACTGCGCGACCTGACTCGTCTCGATTCGATAGTGACAGTAGTAGACGCAGCCAACTACAGCTTAGATTTGTTCAACTCTCAAGCAGCTTACAGTCAAATAGCTTACGGCGATATAATTATCCTCAACAAAACGGATTTGGTTGAAGAAGCAGATTTAGATTTGTTGGAAGTTAAGATTCGCGATGTCAAAGAAGGTGCTCGAATTCTGCGAACAGTAAAATCGCAAGTTCCCCTGCCGCTAGTCCTCAGCGTCGGATTGTTTGAATCTGACAAATATTTCCAATCTGAAGAAACTTCTAGCAGTCACGAACATCACGACCACAAACATCACGACCATCACGACCACAGCCATCACGACCACCACGACCATCACGACCATCACGAACATCACGACCACAGCCATCACGACCACAGCCATCACGACCACAGCCATCACGACCATCACGACCACAGCCATCACGACCACTCCCACCATTTAGAAAATGACGGATTTACCTCAATTTCTTTCCAGAGTGACAAGCCGTTTTCTCTGAGGAAATTTCAATATTTCTTAGACAACCAACTGCCAACAAACGTGTTTCGCGCGAAAGGGATTATGTGGTTTGAAGAAAGTCCCAAACGCCATATTTTCCACTTGAGCGGCAAGCGATTTTCGATGGATGACGACCAGTGGAAAGGCGATCGCAAAAACCAGCTTGTTCTCATCGGTCAGGGTTTGGATACGGAGACTTTGCGATCGCAACTCGAAAACTGTCTTTGTATGCCTTCAACCAATCGCGGCAAAGGTTTTGGGAAAAATTAAGCGTTGAAAATTAAATAGAACAGACGTGCGCTGGCTAGAAACCCAGTTTTTTCGTCGAGACTTCGCGGTCAAAACCGAGATCGATCCGAGAAACCGGGTTTCTTTTCATAATTCCTATTAAAAAGGGAATTTTACTTTTTGATTTTTAGTTTTAAATTTAAGCATTTCTAAGTTCCAATGCGAGTCATCATCCAGCGAGTAAAATCATCTCAAGTCGAAATTGAAGGTCAAATTGTCGGCAAAATTGGCCGCGGACTTAACTTGCTTGTAGGTATTGCAGACACCGACACTGAAGCAGAACTCGATTGGATGGCTCGCAAATGCCTAGAATTGCGTTTGTTTCCCGACTCGGGCGGGGATACCGGCCGCTGGGACAAGTCCGTACAGGACATCGGCGGCGAGTTGCTGGTTGTCAGTCAATTTACGCTCTACGGCGACTGCCGCAAAGGTCGGCGGCCTTCCTTTGACCGAGCCGCAGCTCCTGAACGAGCCGAAATTTTTTATGATAAATTTGTCGAAAATTTGCGCCAGAGCGGCTTAAAAGTTGCAACAGGGGTGTTTGGAGCGATGATGGAAGTCTCGATCGAGAATGACGGGCCGGTGACTTTGGTATTAGATAAAGAATCAGCGTGAATTGTTTGCAAACAAAGCTCTCTGTGCTTCTTCCTTCTTCCTTATTCCTTCTTCGATCGGATCGAATTTTCAGATTAACCGGGTTTCCTAAATGCTGTGCCGTAGCTTCAGAATATATTGCAGTTAGCTACACTCTGCCGAGTCTCGATTCCACAATCTCTAACGGCCAAAACCGCCTCAAATAGCCAGTTATTAGATTGTCCACTCAGCGGCCTGGCAGCACCCTCCATTTTCCTCGCGATCGCCCTACCCGAATAACAGCTCAGAATGCTTGTACAGTCAGGCTTTAAGGGCAATAAAACCAATCTTCTACAGCCAGCGCTTAGAATCAGATTCAGCAGCCAAAAACTGTTGCATGAGAGAGTGGAACACTCCCATCACTACGGTTATCTCTACTTCTCTAACATTCAATGTATAGAGAGTTGAATCAGCACAGCAAGCGAAACCGCCAGCAACTGCCGCCTCACTCTCCGAGAAATGTCCTCGCACGCTATGCGCTACTACCCGATAAACGCCATGACTCTCAAAACTGCCACCAACACCGTCAACTGCAACACCGTTTCTAGCTTCAACTGCATTCCGGCCGCCGTTGGCGAACCAGACGCCGAAATCAATACTGTTTCCAGCATCGATATCCTGGCTTTGGCTGACTTCGCCCTCAAAGAATTGCAAGGGGAAATGAAAACTGCCAGCCGCAGCGCTCAAGCAGTGGCGATGCGGATTGGTAAGGAAGTCGAACGGATTTGCCAAAAAAGCGATCGCATCCAAATTTCTGGCGAAGTTGAAGCTTGGCAAATCACTTTGGCAGAGCACCGGTTGCAAAAAATCCTGCAATACTACCGCCTCGGTTCCAAACAAGGCCGCGTCGAACTGCACTCTCACCTCGCGGCCATGATTTACCGCCATGTTGCTTCTTTCCGATCGAACTTGAACTTCCAAGCTCGCTACAACATGATTGAAGACTTTTTGCAAGGCTTTTACATCGAATCTCTGCGAGCTTTCCGCCGCGAACACCAACTCGATGCTACCTACCAGCCCCGCACGCAGCTAGAATTGGCAGAGTACATGGCTTTTACCGAACACTACGCCAAGCGCCAAATTGGTTTGCCCGGCCGCAACCGCCAGCGCCTGATCGTGTTGCGCGCTCAAGGATTTGCCAAGGGTCAGCCTCCGGAAACTGCGATCGACATTGAAATGGCTGTAGAATCCGGCAAGGGAGAAGAGGCGGAAATGTACAGCCGCTCTCCGGCGCTGCAACAAGTGCGCGAGCAAATGGTATTGGAAACTGTCGATCCGGCTGATGCTGTGCTGCGCGATCGAGTAGTCTCGGAATTGATTGCCTATCTGGAATCTCAAAATCAACCAGAATGCGTGGACTACCTCACTTTAAAATTGCAAGACCTTTCGGCTTCGGAAATCGATCGAGTTCTCGGTTTGTCTGCCCGCCAGCGCGACTACTTGCAACAGCGGTTTAAGTACCACGTGGAAAAATTTGCCCGCACTCAAAATTGGAAACTCGTACACGAATGGCTGGGTGCTGATGTCGATCAAAAGCTGGGAATGACTTCTGACAAATGGGAAGCATTTCGCGCTCAACTGTCGCCGGAAATGCAGCAACTGTTAGAAATGAAGCGGAATCAAGAAAGCGACAAGGCGATCGCCACCGCGCTCAAATGCACTCCCAAACAAGTCCAAAAACGCTGGGCGCAACTGTTGGAGCTGGCAAGCCAGACTCGCAACAGCAGCCAAGCTTAACTGGTACTCAAATATGAATGCAACTGTTTTCTTGAGACTGGAAAATGCGATCGGGTGCGGCACCTGCACAGGAATGCCCGCCCCGGCGTCCGCTCTCAAATTAACAAGGGCTGCTACTAATTTATCGCCGCTTTTTGGCAAATTCTATTTATTAAAACAACATTACTTTTTTTAATATTTTTCCTTCCCCGGTTATCCCGGGGAATTTGTTTTTATTAGTTATTAGTTATTAGTTATTAGTTATTAGTTATTAGTCATTAGTCATGACTCATTAGTCATTAGTCATTGGAAATTGCTTGCTAAAGAGGCAGTACCTCGCTAGGTTGAGAAATGCTGTATCCGCTGTCAGTTTGCAATGAAAACTATATAATTTTCGAGCGGGCATCAAAAAATTTTCCTCTGAGGTAGGGCTGATGTTTCCAGTGTGGTTGCAGGCAGGATTTTGGGGTTTAGTGGGGGGTTCGGCCTTGCTACTGGGAGCTGCGGTGGGTTACTTTGTCAGCATTCCCCAGCGGGCGATCGCAACAATTATGGCTTTTGGCGCTGGTGTGCTGATTTCAGCGCTATCCTTTGAACTGATGGACAAAGCTTACAAGCGCGGCGGTTTCGACTCTACGGCGATCGGCTTTTTGGGGGGCGCTGCTGTCTACACAGCCGCCAATTGGTTTTTGAGTCAACAGGGAGCAAAACACCGCAAGCGATCGGGCGCTTTGCACCCAGCTACAACAGAGTCAGGCGGTGGCGGATTAGCCATCGCCCTCGGCGCGCTGTTAGACGGGATACCGGAGTCGATCGTCGTTGGCGTCAGCATGATTTCTGGAGGCGCTGTCAGTTGGGTGACAGTAGTGGCAATTTTCCTCTCAAATATTCCCGAAGGACTCTCCAGCGCCGCCGGCATGAAAAAAGCAGGGAGATCGATCGGTTACATTTTTGGAGTTTGGGGCGCGATCGCAGTTATTTCCGGTATCGCAGCATTGTTAGGATATACGGTTTTTAGCCACTTTTCTGCGGAAGTAATAGCCGCAACTACCGCCGTAGCAGCAGGGGGTATTTTAGCAATGATCTCAGATACTATGATTCCCGAAGCATTCGAGGAAACTCACGATTTTGCTGGACTAATTACTGTCTGCGGATTTTTAGCTGCTTTTGTACTCAGCAAGTTAGCAGAAAGATAATTGGGAATTAGCCATCAGTCATCACTAATGTATAATTGCGAATTGCTGAGAGTTATAATGTTTTTGATATAGACACAGACGAAATTGATATGTTGCCAAGCTGTATCTGGCAACAAAAAAAGCTTATAATCAACATTAAAAGCCGCAGCCTGTCAAGAGGTGTTGGAAAATTTATGTGTGTCAACTTAGGGCATATCCTGCATGAAAAATACGAAATTCTCGCTTTGTTGGGAGAGGGAGGGTTTGCTAGAACCTACACGGCTGTACAGATCAACAAACCTAATAATCCTCTGTGCGTTGTTAAGGAAATTCCTTTTCCCCCGTCGAACGATCCTCGCGTCTTGGAGAGGGCAAGGCAGCGATTTGAAAGGGAGGCTAGCGCTTTGCGCCGTCTTCTCGGCAAAAACTCGCGCATTCCCGAATTATTCGATAGCTTTGAAGAAAACGATTATTTTTACTTAGTTCAAGAATATATTGAAGGACATCCGCTCAGTCAAGAACTTACTGCGGGCGATCGGTGGAATGAAAAAAAAACTGTTGGTTTGTTGCGGGAAATTCTGGAAATATTAACATCTGTCCACCAAGAAAAAATTATTCACCGCGATATTACACCTTCTAACTTAATTAGGCGCAAAACCGATCAAAAAATTGTTTTAATTGATTTTGGGGCGGTCAAAGAAATCAGCACTTTTACCTCTAACTCTACTGGTGAAATATTCACCTCGCAGGCGATCGGCACTAGCGGTTATATGCCTGCCGAACAATACAAGCCGCAGTCTCTCCCGCAACCCTACAATGATATTTATGCAGTAGGAATTATCGCGATTCAAGCCCTCACCGGGCGGCGTCCCACCAATCTGCCGCAAGACCCCGAAACTGGTGAAATTGTCTGGAATTATTTAACATCTGAACCGATTAGCGACAAGCTCAAAAAGATTTTAACCCAGATGGTGCGTTTTCACTTTCAAGACCGCTACCAATCTGTGGATGAAGTTTTGCAAGACTTGGATTTGTCGATCGTCCCAGGGCCCGAGTTACCCAAAACTTCGCGGAAGTTGCGATGGGGCTGGGGCTGGCTGCTGTTCGGCGTTGCGGGGATTGCAGCTTTTGGGGCGATCGTACTTTTAATCCCCAGAATTTCCCCGCTAATCCCTAGGATTTCCCCGCAACCGACGCGGCCTACACCCTCCCCCGATGGTGTAAGTTCCGGCAAAAAACTCCTAGTGCAAACCTCCGCCCTGTGGTCAAAACAAAGGGGAATCAATGAGTTTGCCGACTCAAATTATCCCGAAGCTTTAAAATTGCTCAAACAGTCCTGGCGGGAAGACCGCAGAGATCCAGAAACTTTAATTTACATCAACAACGCTCTGCTGAAGGCAATAAATGCAGAATATTACACGATCGCAATTGTTGTTCCTATCCGCCGCAATCAGGACGGCAGCATCCTCAACGCAAATTTAGCAGAAGAACTGCTTCGTGGCATTGCTCAAGCTCAAACCGAAGTTAATTTAGGTCTTCTGGCTGCAAATGAGAACAATAAAAATTTTCCCGGTCAAGGCTTTCTCCAACCAAAAGCTATTAAAGGAAAAGGTCTCAAAGTCATCATTGCTGATGATGGCAATATCAAATCCTACGCCGTTCAAAGGGCTAATTATCTCGTCGCTCAGCCCGATATTCTAGCAGTTATCGGACACTACACCAGCGACATGACTGTGGAAACAGTAGATATTTACGATCGAAATAAACTCGTCGCTATTTCTCCGGGAAGCACAACAGAAGAACTAACGCGAAAACCTCGAAAATTTTTCTTTCGGACGGCTCCGACAACTAGCATAGAAGCTGAAGCTTTAGTAAATCAACTGATAGGGGTCGGCGAGAAAAAAGCCGCAGTATTTTACAATCCCAACAGTCCGTTCAGCGCTTCTTTGTGGGAAGAATTTAAACAGCAATTTGAAGCCAAAGGAGGCTCGACTTTTAGAATTAGGAATTATTACGATTTATCTAAAAATAATTTAGACGCCGAAGCAGCAATCAAAGAAGTTGAGAAAGCCGGAAAAACAGCCTTACTTGTCATTCCAGACGGTCAAGTCACTAATTCCCTAGAAAATTCGATCGAAATGATTAAAGCTAATAACGATCGCAATTGGATGGTCGCGCCCTGGACTCTGTACGAGCCGAGAACGTTAGAAGTAGCAAAACAGCTAAAGTTTGTTGAAAAACTGGGAATATCCGTGTTTTGGCATCCGTTAATAAGTTTTGACAAAAAATTTCCGCACAACGCTGAAAAATTGTGGGGAGGCCCGGTCAATACTCGATCGGCTTTAACCTACGATGCAGCCCGGACGCTGATTAAAGCCCTAGAAATGCAGCCAGAACCCAGCCGCGAAGGAATGCAAAAAACCTTAGCCGATCCAAACTTTAAAGCCGAGGGAGCTACCGGTATAATAGAGTTTGACTCAAAGACTGGAAATCGGAAAAACCCTCCTAAACGAGTGGCGCATATTGTGCCGTGTTCTAGAGAACAGTTTGGAGTTACATTTGTGCCGATCGAATTTTCCACAGCCGCAGCCGCAGGTTTAAAGTGCGATTGAATTGATATCTTGTGGCATTTTCCACAAACCTGTAGGGGCGGGTTTTACCAACCATAATTGCCGAAAATCAATAATCTCATAAACCCGCCCCCGCGCCACGGTAAATCGCTATTGCTGCTATCGCGATCGGTGCAACATATCAATTTATTGGATATATTAAACAAGGCTAGTTTTTTTTATAGAAACCCTTATGACTGTCAATCTCGCTCCCTGCCACGATTCTAGTCTCAAACCTGAAGCCCAAAATATCTCAGCACTCAAACAAGTCCTGCAGACAATTGATGCCGATAGCTGTCCGGGTTCCTATAATTTTCATATGCACACAGTCTACTCCGACGGGCGATTGCAGCCAGAGAAATTGATGGAACAAGCCATAGCCGGGGGTCTCAAGGGCTTAGCTATCACCGACCACCATTGCACCAAAGGCTACGCTCAAGCTCAAATTTGGTTGGATAATTGGAAATCAAACAATCCCGACAGTAATGTCACAGCACCAACTCTGTGGACAGGGGCTGAAATTAATGCTGAATTGCTCAACAATGACGTACACATTCTCGGTTATGGCTTCGATCCGCAACATCCCAGTCTCAAACCATACTTGCGACGCGATAGCGGTATAGTCGGTAACGATAATTATCCAGCATCAAAGGTAATTAATGCTATTCAGGAAGCAGGAGGTTTAGCAGTTCTCGCCCATCCTTGCCGCTATCGTTCTACCGCAGATAAATTAATCCCAGAAGCCGCTCGTTTAGGAATTGACGGCATAGAAATCTACTATGCCTACGGTAATCCTATTCCTTGGAAACCGAGTCCAATACAAACTGCTTTAGTCAAAGATTTAGCAGAAACTTATGGTTTGCTGGGAACTTGCGGAACCGACTCTCACGGGCTGAGTATTCTAGTCCGAATCTAAATATTTGGGAAATAACAAGTTCTGTATCCTGTCATTGCCAGCCTAACCGTCAGCGGCTCTTTCTCTGATGAAAGCAATCGCAATGACCAGAAAACAAACTGTTTACTATGTCATATTATGTCCGCTCGAACGACCACTATAAAATTGGTTCGTAGTGAGAACTTCAGTCTTCATAAAAGTCGGCAGACAGAAGTTTTCACTACTTGCCTGATAACGGCTACTTTACCGGACGCGAGCTCATTGCGATCGCCAGGATGAGCTTTCGGCATCCTAAAGAAAGCAATTGCTTTCTTCCGGTAATATTGTTAGAACTTCTAGAGACATTGCGCTCTAAAAAACAGTCGCAATTCTACCGTTCCGGGAACAACTGACAGGCCCGGTTAGTTGGCTGATTTGCCCAATCCAAGCGAGAATTCCCAAACCGATCCATCCAACCTTCCAAATAAGCCCTATTAGCCTTTTTTTCCTCATAATCCGATGTATTCATTGGATGAGGTGCTAAACCCAAAATAGTCGCCGTCGTCACGCAAAACATCGACTTTTGAAAACTCTGACAAATTTGCACCCGCAGATCGTCTTCACCCCGACAGCTAGTGCGATAAACTTCGTGCAAATACTCCGGCAAATAATGCCGCATATCTTGCATTAATTGAGTTGGCGGAACCCCTGCACCTC
Organism: Microcoleus sp. F4-D5; assembly: GCF_036704885.1. Taxonomy (NCBI): domain Bacteria; kingdom Bacillati; phylum Cyanobacteriota; class Cyanophyceae; order Oscillatoriales; family Microcoleaceae; genus Microcoleus; species Microcoleus sp. F4-D5. The sequence continues at coordinate 19,187 of NZ_JAUBSX010000077.1, forward strand.
CAATCGGTAAAGGGTCAGCAAACAAAGCCCCGTAGGCAAATTCTCTTTGTTCTTCGGGGATTTGATGAGCTTGAGCATTGTATGAAACTGTGCCAAAAAACGCAGTGCCCCGAAAGAAAACAGCCTCTACATAAGGTACGGCTACATCTGGTAAAAATGTCAAATTAGCTGTCGCCGGCAGTATATCGTAAACTTGAGAGCCAATCTTGACGCTGTAGGTAATCGGCAGGCTGGCCGCGGCGACTAAACCGGCTTTGACAAAATCAACTACATCAGAAATAGACTTAGTTTCCCCTCGATCGTAGGAATCAGATAAGTCGATAAACAAATCGCTCATTACCCGCCAAAACTGACCGAGACCGCTGTAGTAAGCCAGCATCCGCACTTGTTCGGGCAAAAACTCAGGAAATGCTTTGTGTAGTCCTTGCATGAAAAAATTGCCTTTCAATTTAGCAGCGATCGCCTTTTCGACCAAACTGCTAAATTTCGGGGAATCCAAATAACTGTCCAAACCGCCGCCGCCGTGCCAAAGCATTGTTCTCATGCAATACTCAGCATACTCAAAATTAATGCGATCGTGCCATAAATAGCGCATTAACTTCGGCAGAGTGACTTCCCCATTGAAATATTTAAAAAACGGGAAAAGCACTAAAAACTGTTCTTCTGCAATATAATTGAGATTGCGAGAATAGGCATCGAGAACCACACCGTAACTTTTGAGAATGCCGACAACTTCTACTACATTTTCCGCCGATTCAGGCAGCAAAGCTTTGCCTGATTCCAAGATGTCAATGTATGCGGATAGGGGATGAGAAGATGGTTTTAATACGGTACTTGTCATCTGGATTCAGCCTTAATTTAATAACTCTTTTCTTACCGCTTATAGCTCTGGTATTATATCATTTTTAGCAAGGTTTGCTACCGAAAAACACAAATATTTACTTTCTTTTGATATAATAAACATACCTACTCTCCCAGACGCACTCTATATCGACAAAAGTGGGTTTTTTAGGTTTTTGGGGGGTGCGTTTGTTTGTAGTGAGGAATGCAAGTCATCATACAATTCTGAGGACTGTCATACTCACTACAAACGAATTGGAGTGCGGTCGATCGACCGGAGATCCTATCAGTCTAAGTTTTGAGAAACTTTAACTTGTGCGGGCCCGGGAACTGCCATCGCGATCGCGGTTTTCTCGCTCAAAGCAACTAAAACTCCCGGCTGCACTCCCATGATTGCAATAATTATTGCTAAAACCAGCGAAGGAATGCGATCGTCCCAGCGGACTTGCGGCAAATTTTCCACCAAATCCGAAAGGCGGCCGAAAAAGGCGCGGTTGACCATAATTAAAAAGTAAACTGAAGTTAAACCAGTGCCGATCATGCAGAGCAAAGTTTGCACGGGAAACACTGGCAAACTGCCCCGAAACATCAAAAATTCAGCAATAAATCCAGCCAAACCCGGAATGCCGGCACTAGCCATCACGCCGAGGATCATTAAACTGCCAATCATCGGCAAACCGCGATCCGGATTGAACAAACCTTTGAGGACATCGATGTTGCGGGTGCCGGATTTTTTGTAAACAACGCCGACACTCAAAAATAGCAGCCCCGAAATTAAACCGTGGCTAACCATTTGCAAAACTGTTCCCAGCATACTAATCGGAGTAGCTGCGGCGCTAGCTAACAAAATGTAGCCCATGTGAGCGATCGAACTGTAAGCTACAATTTTTTTCATATCTTTTTGGGCGATCGCGCAACTCGCGCCGTAAAGCACACTCACCACCGCCCAACTCGCCAAAGTCGGGGCCGCCACCGCCCACGCATCTGGAAACAAACCCAAACCAAAGCGCAGCATCCCATAAGTTCCCAGCTTCAAAAGCACCCCCGCCAGCAGCACCGAAACCGGCGTCGAAGCTTCTACGTGAGCATCCGGCAGCCAAGTATGAAAAGGCACCAAAGGCATCTTAATTCCAAAAGCCAGCAACACCCCTGCCAGCAAAATAATTTGCCTTACCAAAGGCAATGGCAATCCTCCTTGCAAATGCGATGCGCCCGCTGCACCCACCATATCGAAACTAGAAGCACCGCTAAGCCAACCAGTGCCCAAGAAAGCAGCCAGCAGCACAATTCCCGAAAATGCAGTGTAGATTAAAAACTTAGTAGCAGCATAACCCCGGCGCTCGCCTCCCCAAATAGCAATTAACAGGTAAAGCGGAATCAATTCTACCTCAAAAAACAGGAAAAACAGCAGCAAATTTTGAGATAAAAAAGCCCCTGTTACGCCGCCGGTAATTAACAGAATTAAAGAATAATAAAGTCGAGGTCTGCGGATCGACTCATCCGTAGCGTAAATAGCTACCCCTGTCAGCAGAGTATTTAAAATTACCAAAGGCAGAGCCAAACCATCAACGCCGAGATTGTAATTCAATCCCAAAACATCTATCCAAGGAATAAATTCCGAAAACTGCAACTGACTGGTACTGGCATCAAACTGAGCTGCCAAAATTACCGAGAGAATCAAAGTTATACCCGCAATGGCGATCGCGACATTCCGAACTATTTTAGAACTCACTGAACCGGGCCACAGCCCAATCAGGGCAGCAGCCAAAATTGGTATCCAGATTAAAGCACTGAGCATCAATTAAAACTTTCCTTTGTTACACAGTATTTAGAGCTATATTTAACATTAACGCAAAGCAACTACATATAAAAGCGATCGGCCCATTTTCTTGTTAACATAGATTCAAATGTCTCTGGAATCCTCCTATGACCACAAGTCTTACCGATCGAGAAGATTTGCAAATTAAATCCGGTTCTCCTTCCACCCGCCTAACAGTTGCCGACTTGGAACAACTGCAAGGTATACTCTCGGAAGCACATCTAGACTACCAACTCGAACTGGTAGACGGGAAAATTATCGTTATGGGACCATCCGATATTGTATCGAGCGAAATTGGGGGCGAGTTACTCAGTCTTTTGCGTAATTGGGTCAAACCCCGCAAACTCGGAAGAGTTTTCGAGTCCAGCGGCGGGTTTATCCTCCCCAATTCCGATCTGAGAGCTCCCGATGTTTCTTTTGTGCTAGCGGCGCGTCTCAAACAAAGTAAAAGGTATTTTGCCGAACTGGTTCCCGACTTAGTTGTAGAAATCAAATCCCAATCGGATCGCCTCAAACCACTGCGAGAAAAAATTCGCTCGTTCCTCGAACTCGGAGCCCAAGTAGGCATATTAATCGACCCGGACAAACGCACAGTAACAATTTACACCCTGACCGCCGAGCCAATTACATTGAGAGACGGCGACATTCTTTCAATTCCCGAACTTTTACCAGGCTGGGAAGTTCCAGTTGCAGAATTGTGGCCGATCGAATTTGAGTAAAACTCAATAAAAAAGCAGACAAACCCAGAAGAAAATCATCTGCCCTCATCTGCGTTCATCTGCGCTCATCTGCGGTTGAAAATTAAATAACATCAGACAAAAAGCAGACAAACCCCGAAAAATTCATCTGCCAACCTCTACAGTTTAAAACTGCCAAATAATCAACGCCAGCAACACAGCAACCCCCGCCGCAATAGTCAACACATAAAACTGCGACTGACCGGTGCCGCTGTACTTCAACCCTTCGCCGCTGAAAATTGTCGCCAAACCGAACAAATTAACCGCCCCGTCTACCAAATACCTGTCAGTCCAAGCGCTGATTTTAGAAATAGAAGCCACAGCCCAAACGACAGTCAAGCGGTAAACTCGATCGATATAAAAATCGTAAGCAAACAAATCCTGCAAAACCGGAACAGGTAGCCGTACCGGTCGAGGTAACACCCCGTACCAATAAATCGCCACCCCAACCGCACAGCCAATCAACCCAGATAACATCAACAGCGGCGTATTCAGCGTCTTCAAAAGCAAATTTAAAGCATCAATATCTCCCGTTTCCACCCAAGGCCCGCTCCAACTAATTAACAGTTGCCACTTCTGCAACATCCAAGGCACTAACAGCCCGATCACCGTCAAAATTACCATTGGCAAAGCCATCTGCCAAGCGGATTCCGGAGCTCGGCGAGTTTTAGGCTGCGGTTTTCCCACAAACACTAAACCGAATATGCGAGTTAAATTTAGCGCTGTCAAACAGTTAACTAAAAGCAGCACTATTACCAGCCACAAAGGCACCGTCCAAAAACCGTTGAGCCAGCGCCGCATCGCCCAAAAGTTGCCCAGAGGCAACAGCGCTACCATCCCCGCAGCGCCTACTAAATAAGCCGTAGTCGTGGCAGGCATCTTCGACCACAACCCACCCATTTCTGTTAAATCTTGAGTGTTAGTTGTGGTAATAATTGACCCTACGCTCATGAATAATAGGCCCTTGGCGATCGAGTGCACGAACAGCAACAGCAAAGCAATGTCAACTTGATTTAGCCCCACTGCGATAAACACCAAACCCATAGAAGCGCTGGTAGAATGCGATAGTGCTCTTTTGATGTCGATTTGGGCGATCGCCACCAAGGAAGCGCCAACCGCCGTCACCGCACCCAACACCACCAGCACCGCATCCGTCACGGGCGACAGCGCTAAAACAGGCTGAAGTTTAATCAAAACATAAGCCCCAGCGCCCACAACTACCGTATTCCGCATAATCGAAGCCGGGTTTGGCCCTTCCATCGCCTCGTCGAGCCATAAATGGAAGGGAAATTGAGCGCACTTGGCCGTAGGTGCGGAGATTAAAGCCAAACCTAAAAGAGTCGCCACTAGGGGAGACAAAGTTGCAGTTTCCGCCCATGTTTCCAAGTCGGAAAAAGTCAAACTTCCCGCTAAAGTTGAAAGCGTGACTACTCCCATCAGCAGCGGCACGTCTCCTACACGCTTTGTTAAAAAGGCATCTCTAGCGGCTGTTACTACCAGCGGTTGAGCGTACCAAAACCCGACTAGCAAGTAAGTTGAAAGCGTCAGCACTTCCAACAAAGCGTAAGTTATAAGCAGCGAGTCGCTGATGGCAATGCCGCTAATTGCCGCTTCAAAAAAACCCATCAGCCCAAAAAATCGAGCTAGCGCCCAGTCTTTTTCCATGTAGCCGAGAGCGTAAATTTGGGCTAGCAAACTCAGAAGTGTAACTAACTCCATTGCTCCCACGCTGACCGTGGAGATTTCTATTGCAAAAGACAAATCTAAATCGGCTGCTTGCACCCAGTGGACGAGCAACTGTTGGGGCGGTCGATCCCAAGTCGCTGTAAAAATAACTGACCCGTGCAGGAAAGCCAACACCGTCATCAGCAAATTGAAGTAAGCAGCAGGTCTCGGGCCTGTTCTGCGAACGGTGCCGGTAGACCACGGCAAAGTTAAAATTGCGCCTATTAAGCCATATAAAGGTACCCACCAACAGGCTTGGAGGAGAAATTGAGTCATTTAATTTATGCCTTAAACTTCAAATTACCGGCTGCCTTTATACAAAAACAGTCGCGGGCGATCGCCCGATACCCTAAAACTTTGACTAAACTCGATCGTATAGTTTTGGCAAAATAATTTGCACTCAAGATTCACTATACATTAAAGCATCAAAACTGAAAATTATCTCAATAGAAAATTAAATAACTTTTAGGCTCGGCACTCAAAGAAAAAAACGGCCGCAGATCGGCCAAGACTGCCTTTTTTGCCAGTTTCCCCGCGATCCCCCTTTTGAAATCCCCAAGTTTCCCGACACTGAGAAGCGCCGCCTTCACCTACCGAACTCTACTTTTAAAGTATTTTTACTTACTCGACTCCCCGATCGCCGCTGACATCTACTCCTCTCAATATTAAGATTATTAAATAAATATTAAATTATTTGAAGTAACATAAAAAATTTTAATTTTTGTTATTAAACATTATGATGTTAGTTTATATTGTCAAGGTGGACAGCTTCCCCTATTCTTAAAGGATAGGAAGCTTTACACAGCATTACTAAAGAATGTGGGCCTCCCCGTCCAAATTTTTAGATTTCTCAAAGATTTGTAACGGTAATTCCGCTAATCCTCAAAGGAGATTCAAAAATGTCAATTGCCGTGGGAATGATTGAGACAAAAGGTTTTCCCGCTGTTGTCGAAGCTGCCGATGCTATGGTCAAAGCAGCCCGCGTTACCCTCGTGGGCTATGAAAAAATCGGCAGCGCCCGCGTCACAGTAATTGTGCGCGGCAACGTGTCGGAAGTCCAAGCCTCTGTGGCAGCCGGAGTGGAATCCGTCAAGCGGGTGAACGGCGGAGAAGTCGTCTCTACCCATATCATCGCTCGCCCCCACGAAAACCTAGAATACGTTCTGCCGATTCGATATACAGAAGCAGTAGAACAGTTCCGAGGCTACTAAGTTCTTAGCGCACAAAAATTTCGTTAAAGGAAAATTTGTGCGAACTTCAAAAATTAACTGTTTAGTTCCCCAAATATTCAATCAGGAGTAAAACCAATGGCAATTGCAGTTGGCATGATCGAAACCTTAGGCTTCCCCGCAGTTGTAGAAGCCGCTGACGCGATGGTCAAAGCAGCCCGCGTCACGTTGGTAGGCTACGAAAAAATCGGTAGCGCTCGCGTTACGGTCATTGTAAGAGGAGATGTCTCGGAAGTGCAAGCTTCCGTCGCCGCCGGAGTAGAGTCAGTGAAGCGGGTTAACGGCGGACAAGTGATGTCTACCCACATTATCGCCCGCCCTCACGAAAACTTAGAGTACGTGTTGCCCATTCGCTACACCGAAGCTGTAGAACAGTTCCGCGAAGGCGTCAGCGGCATTCGCCCCCTCAACAGATCGTAAGATAGGCGATCGGCTGTTAGGGGCGTTTGGTAATTAAAAATTAAAAATCGCGATGTTTTTGATTTAGCATTTTTAATTTTTAATTGAGGTGGGCATGGGATATTGGTTATTAGTCATGAGTCATGAGTCCGTCGATTTTAGATTTTAGATTTTAGATTTTAGATTGACTCTCGCATTGAATCGGGGAGCTTGAAGTCTTAGTCTAAAATTTCGGGAGCATCCACTTAAGTTGGGGATTTTACCCGTTTCTGGCGAGTCATTAGTTACTAGACGAAGAACTCTAAAAGGCGCCGAGCAGACAGAAGAAAGCTAATTTAAAAACGACAAGTAACTCAGTGAAAAAATGACAATTACCAATTACCTATTACCTATTACCTAAAATGCAAATGGCCAAAGTTCTCGGCACAGTTGTCAGTACCCAAAAAGAGCCGACGCTGAGAGGATCGAAATTTCTCCTGCTGCAATTCATCGATGAGGAAGGTTCACCAGTTCCCGGCTATGAGGTAGCCGCTGACTGTGTGGGCGCTGGTATAGATGAATGGGTTTTAGTAACCCGAGGCAGCGCAGCCCGGATCGCGCCCGGGAGCGAAAACCGTCCGATCGATGCTCTGGTAGTAGGCATTATAGATACTGTCAATGTAGAAAACCGCCTCATTTACAGTAAAAAAGACGACCCGTACCGCTAGTTGCAACCGTTAGCAGTTAGCAGTTAGTGGAAAAATAACTAACAACTAACAACTAACAACTAACAACTAACAAAAAAATTTTTCAGCTTAGGAGAACTTAATTTATGGCAGTCCGCAACGTTGCGGCTCCCCCGACGCCTTGGTCGAAAAACTTGGCAGAGCCCAAAATTCACGATACCGCCTTCGTACATTCCTTTTCTAACATTATTGGGGATGTACATATCGGTTCTAATGTGATGATTGCCCCCGGGACATCTATCCGCGCGGACGAAGGCACTCCTTTTCATATCGGAGAAGGAAGCAACATTCAAGACGGAGTAGTGATTCACGGTCTAGAAAAAGGGCGAGTCACAGGGGACGACGACAAATCCTATTCTGTGTGGGTGGGGAAAAATACTTCCCTCACCCACATGAGTTTAATTCACGGCCCTGCCTACGTGGGCGACGACTGCTTTATCGGCTTTCGCTCTACGGTATTCAATGCCAGAGTGGGCAACGGCTGCATTGTGATGATGCACGTACTAATTAAAGATGTGGAGATTCCCGATGGTAAGTACGTACCTTCGGGAGCCATCATCACTAATCAGAAGCAAGCCGATCGCTTGCCTGACGTTCAAGATTCTGACATTGAATTTGCGACCCATGTCATCGGCATCAATGACGCTCTGAGAGCGGGTTATCGCTGCGCTGAGAACATCGCCTGTCTAGCACCACTTCGCAACGAGCAAACTAAAAACTCCAATATGACTCAAACCAAATATTCTACCCATGCCGGCACCCAATTGAGTTCAACTCTTGCCGATAGCATCCGCAATTTACTAGCCCAAGGATACAGCGTGGGAGCCGAACACGCCGATGTACGCCACTTCCGTACCGGTTCTTGGCGCACTTGCGGCCCAATTTCCTCAACCCGCGACTCTGAAGTAATCGCGGCTTTGTCAGCCTGCATGGCCCAGCACCAAGGAGAATACGTCCGCTTGATCGGGATTGACACCAAAGCCAAGCGCCGCGTATTAGAAGAAATCGTCCAAAGACCGGGAGACAACGGCTCTAGCGGTTCTAACGGCGCGAAAACTCACCAATCTAACGGTAAAGTGGCACAAGCCTCCCACCACAATAGGGGTTCCGTGTCAAGCGGGAAATTGAGTGCCGAAACAGTGGCTCAGGTTCGCAGCTTGCTAGCTCAAGGCTACAAGGTGGGGACGGAACACGCCGACGCGCGCCGCTTCCGCACCAGTTCTTGGCAAAGCGGGCCTTCGCTGCAAGTGAGAAACGAATCTGAGGCGATCGCCGCTTTAGAATCTGTGATGAACGAGTACCCGGGCGAGTACGTGCGCTTGATCGGGATTGACCCGAAAGCTAAGCGCCGCGTGGTAGAAGAACTTATTCAGCGTCCAGACGGCCCGGTTGCTCAATCGGCTAAGCCGGCTGGAACATCTAAGCCGGGTGGAACATCGGGATACAAAGCAGCTTCGACTGGTTCGGCGGGCAGCGGAAGTTTGACCGGCAAGACGATCGACCAAATCCGCAACCTGCTTTCCCAAGGATACAAAATTGGCACGGAACACGCCGACGCCCGCCGTTTCCGCACCGGTTCTTGGAGCAGTTGCGCGCCGATCTCCTCCAACCGCGAATCCGAAGTGATTTCGGCCCTCGAAAGCTGTCTCAAAGAACACAGCGGCGAGTACGTCCGCTTGCTGGGTATCGACTCGAAAGCCAAGCGCCGGGTGCTAGAAGAGATTATCCAACGACCTTAATTGGTTAGGTGATTAGCTGGTTTCTCCCGTTCAGTCCTCGCGCTGGGGCCCGCGGGAGAAACCCAAGGGGATTGAAGTTGGATTTGAGATAGTTAAAAAGCTCGATTGAGAACTCTCGGTCAAAATCTAGAATCTTCTAAAACTTTCTAGACAACCGCGTTAAAGCATCAAGCTTCTCAACATAGTAAATTCTCGTTTCTTAGATTGACCTGGTTAAATTTACAGCAACCGCGCCCGACAGCGAGGATGTTCTTAATTGCACTTTTCCCGTGCGGTCGATTGCTTTTGACTTCTGTCCTAGATAACTAAAGCATTCTTCTTTCTTGCTTTTGCTATAGGAGTCGAGAAAACCCATAATTTAAAGTTTTTGTATCTAAAATCATAGCTCCTTTCATGGTGAAGTTGAATGTATGTATCGCCACTGCAATTAAGTAGCAACTCTCAGATTTTGATGAGTGGCGATGTAGTTGTGAATCAGGGTGCGGCGATCGCCCCAGGAGCAATCCTGCAAGCAGATCCGGGCAGCCGGATTTCGATCGCCGCAGGTGCGTGTATCGGCATGGGAGTTATCCTTCACGCCCGTGAAGGTAATCTGGAGATCGGAGCGGGCGTTATTCTGGGTGCAGGGGTGCTGGTGGTAGGTGCGGGAACGATCGGGGCAAATGCTTGTATAGGCGCCGGGACGACGCTGATCGACCCTAGTATCGCTCAAATGGAAATTTTGCCGGCCGGTTCTCTAATCGGAGATACCAGCCGCCAAGCAACCCCAGAAGCAACCCCAGAAGCAACCCCAGAAGCAACCCCAGAAGCAACCCCAGAAGCAACGGCAGCACCGGAAACCCCCTCGGCTACTACGCCACCAGTCGATCGACCGATCGAGCCGCCAGAACCGCCCCAAACACATCCTCAAACGTCGCCGCAGACTCCCGAAACAGCGCCCGAATCTGCAGCAGAGCAATCCCCCCAACCAGGGGAAACGCCAACTATTTTGTACGGCCAAGCTCACATCAATCGGCTGCTGGTGACGCTGTTTCCACACCGACAAGCTTTTAGTCGATCGGAGGAAAACGGTCAAACTCTCTCGGACGGTTCCGAGTAGTCGTTTTTTCGGCAAAAGGCAGCTATGCTGAAGGCAGAAAGATGAAATATCAATAGATAATCTAATATTATTGGTCGCCCAGCACTTTTTAATGCGTTGCAGCAGAAATCTGTGTCTTACAGCTTGTGCAGTCTGTCTTCTCATCTGACAAACTAAAACTATCAACAAATTTTTATTTTGGGAAGTTTCTAAGGGTAATAGAAGATGGACGGACAAACAGATCGTAACAATCAACAAGAGCGATCGCAGCGCCAGGAATACTTCAAAGACACTGCTTTGGGTTTGGTATCCACCAAGAGTTTTCCGGCAATTGTCGGGACTGCTGACATGATGCTGAAGTCGGCAGGAGTGATTTTAGTAGGATACGAAAAAATTGGTTCCGGTCACTGTACGGCGATCGTCCGCGGCAGAATTTCGGATGTGCGTTTGGCTGTGGAAGCTGGAACTCAAACTGCCGAACAGTTCGGGCAGTTTGTTTCTAAGTTGGTGATTCCTAGACCTTTGGCTAATTTGGAAGTGGTTTTGCCGATCGGCTTTCGCCTGACTCAACTGTCGGAAAGTGGCAGTTATTCTCGGCTTAGCAATCAGGCGATCGGTTTGCTGGAAACGCGGGGATTTCCGGCAATGGTCGGTGCTTGCGATGCTATGCTCAAATCTGCAGACGTACACTTGGCAGCTTACGAGAAAATTGGAGCCGGTTTGTGCACGGCAATTATTCGCGGTGCAGTTGCAGATGTAGCAGTAGCGGTAGAAGCCGGGATGTACGAAGCTGAGCGAATTGGCGAGTTGAACGCAGTGATGGTAATTCCGAGGCCTTTGGAAGATTTGGAACAAACTTTACCGTTGGCGAGTTGCTGGATTGAGCAGCGTCAACCAGTGATGATGCCGGTGTCGGTTAAGGAAAAGCAACAAGAATTGATCGAACTTCCTGATTTGGAGAAATTGACTGTTTATGTGGAAGAGGAAATCAATCGGTAATTAGGCAACAAAGGTTGGTAGAGACGTGCTGCGGCAAATACTGAGACGAAGTTTATTAAAAAGATATAAATTTTACTCGGTGGTACTGCTGGCAACAATTTATACTGAGTAGCGGTCTCAAACTTAATTTGGCATCGAGCCGATCGCAGCCGCATCCAGAGATACAGAGCACCAAAGAAAGCTAGACTTTTAAGCGAAAGTCGATCGGGTAAACAATCGAACTGAGGAAGTAAATCCAGCCGAGGTGCAGGCTGTTTCAACAGGATTTAACTGCTGTTAAAATAAACATAAAATCCTGTTTCTGGTAGATTGCCTAGAATCAGTTAAGAGTGACTCTGGTGGCGAGTGGATGCTCTTTCAACAGATTAAGGCCTCTCGAACTCAACACTGACTGGACAAGAATCAACCACAGAATCAAGCAATCCTGAAAGTTGACCTATGAACCTCAAACAATTTTACAAACGCGGTTTGCACAGGGCCAAAAGAGGAAACTACGAAGCGGCACTTGAGGACTTCGATCGGATATTGCAAGTCAATCCCGCCGATGCCAAAGCCTATAACAATCGCGGCTTGGTTTACTATTACATGAAAGACTACCAAAAAGCGATCGCAGACCTCAGCCAAGCACTAGATATCAATCCTAATTTGTTTGAGGCTTATTTGAATCGAGGCAATGCTTGGCGCCATCTGGGAGAACACGACAAAGCCATTGACGATCTCAACTGCGCTTTAGCAAGCAAGCCTAACAGCCACGCTATCTACAACAACCGGGGACTGGTACTTGCTAATTTAGGACATTACGAAGAAGCAATTGAAGACTACAATCGAGCTCTGTCTATCAATTCCCACAATTATAAAACCTATTACAACCGGGGGCGCGCTTACTACCTTTTGGGAGAAAAAGAGGCAGCAACCGAGAACTTTAACGAAACGCTGCGGTTAAATCCTAGATATATCAAAGCTTACATAAATCGCGGTCTCTCTTATCACCAATTAGGAAACAATACGCAGGCGATCGCAGATTACAACACTGCACTCGGCATCGATCCAAAAAATGTTTATGCGTATTATAACAGAGGTTGCGTTCGCTATAAATTAAAGCAAATGCAGCTTGCAATTGAAGACTTTAACCAAGCAGTGGAACTCGATCCGAACTATGTTAAAGCTTATCTCAACCGGGGTTTAGCGCTGTATAAACTTGGAGATGTTGAGGCAGCAAATAAGGATTTTTACCACGTAATGTGCATTAATGCTGAATCTTATTTATACTACCAGGCCCAGCGGTGCACGCCTGATATTAATTCGTACTTTAAGGAAGCGCCACAGGTAGAACTTAATAATGCTGTTGAATACTACAACACAACCTTAAATACGATGTCAACTTCCTTAAGTTCGGCAGCATTAAACGCGGTCTGGAATCAAGAAGATTTGGAGAACAGAGACTCGATTATCTGTGAAGGTGAGTTTATCAATGATTGATTTACTCGGCAGTGATATTTTGTGTGAGTGGGATGCTAGCACTGCACTCGCGAGTTACGGTGCGTGACGGTTGAGGCTTTTTACACAAGCCCAAATCTATTCACAGTCACGCACTTTACATCTGATACTGCCAAAAAGGCTACTGAGGGTTTCAATCCCTGATAGGGATTTAGGTTTATTTCGGCCCCATAAAACTCTTTAACAAAGATTTTGGAAGAATCGTTTCAATCCCTGATAGGGATTTAGGTTTATTTCGGCCAACAGGAGAAAGCGGAAAACTATATTTTGCAATTGGGTTTCAATCCCTGATAGGGATTTAGGTTTATTTCGGCCGCAGCGCTGCCTACTTCTCCTACTGGCCTAGCTGCCGGGTTTCAATCCCTGATAGGGATTTAGGTTTATTTCGGCAATGCTTTTTTGCCAACGAATCTGACGAATAAATTCGTTTCAATCCCTGATAGGGATTTAGGTTTATTTCGGCTCGAGGTAAGTTTTGACCTTGACTGGAGCGCGTGGGTTTCAATCCCTGATAGGGATTTAGGTTTATTTCGGCGCAAGCTACTCAGTTACCGACCTTATTAGAGATTCCTGTTTCAATCCCTGATAGGGATTTAGGTTTATTTCGGCGAGTATTGTGAAGGTCTTGACTGTAAGCTACTAGTTTCAATCCCTGATAGGGATTTAGGTTTATTTCGGCCAACATCTACAGATTCAGCCATCCAATATCCCCTATCCGTTTCAATCCCTGATAGGGATTTAGGTTTATTTCGGCGAGTTTCACAGGGACAGAAAAATTCCCCGAAAAAAGTTTCAATCCCTGATAGGGATTTAGGTTTATTTCGGCTTGCCCTGTCCTAGCAAAAGTACGTCCTACTTTGAAAGAGGTTTCAATCCCTGATAGGGATTTAGGTTTATTTCGGCGAAGGAGCCCAGATTGATGATGAGGTAATCTGGGAGTTTCAATCCCTGATAGGGATTTAGGTTTATTTCGGCTCAACACAATAACGCGAACCAGAAGGACAAGAAGGATTGTTTCAATCCCTGATAGGGATTTAGGTTTATTTCGGCTCACGGGACGATCGCCGCTGCGTTCGTAGTAATTGATGTTTCAATCCCTGATAGGGATTTAGGTTTATTTCGGCCAAGTTGACAATTGCAAGGAAGCACCAAATAATTGCGTTTCAATCCCTGATAGGGATTTAGGTTTATTTCGGCTTGTAAAGAAATATTACAATCTATTGTGTTATGCGGTAGTTTCAATCCCTGATAGGGATTTAGGTTTATTTCGGCTTAGCAATGAACAAATTGCATTCTTAGCCAAGATTATCGTTTCAATCCCTGATAGGGATTTAGGTTTATTTCGGCTTGCTTCACTTACACTAATATGATTTGGGTTGAAGTTTCAATCCCTGATAGGGATTTAGGTTTATTTCGGCGCGATTGCACTGGATTTGTAAGCAAATCTACCACATATTCAAGTTTCAATCCCTGATAGGGATTTAGGTTTATTTCGGCATTCGGCAGTTGTATTGCAATAAGCGGTGGGGTCGATGTTTCAATCCCTGATAGGGATTTAGGTTTATTTCGGCTGTAGTCAATTGTTGTAATCAATACTTATTAAGTCACTGTTTCAATCCCTGATAGGGATTTAGGTTTATTTCGGCGGGAGAAAGCCAACAGTATCGGAAGACGATCGGAAAGGTTTCAATCCCTGATAGGGATTTAGGTTTATTTCGGCCATACGAAGGTCGATTGGAAGAATTACTTGAAGATTTGTTTCAATCCCTGATAGGGATTTAGGTTTATTTCGGCATAACTTATTGCTCAATTCTTATGTGACAGTCATGTGTTTCAATCCCTGATAGGGATTTAGGTTTATTTCGGCATATCTTCCTCAAGGAATATAAACCTCTTGTATGCAAGCTCGTTTCAATCCCTGATAGGGATTTAGGTTTATTTCGGCTCGGATATTTAATTTATCCTCTGCTTGGCTTGAGTTTCAATCCCTGATAGGGATTTAGGTTTATTTCGGCTATTCAGCGGGTGAAAAAAACGCCAGCAGGGCGGGGAAGTTTCAATCCCTGATAGGGATTTAGGTTTATTTCGGCTTTTTTGATTCAGGCACACTGCTAGCAAATTACTGGTTTCAATCCCTGATAGGGATTTAGGTTTATTTCGGCAAACCTCTTTTGTATCATGCTAAATTCACCTTTTTTGGTTTCAATCCCTGATAGGGATTTAGGTTTATTTCGGCAGGGAAAAGTTTAATTGGCAAGAAGTTGAAGGCACTAGAGAGTTTCAATCCCTGATAGGGATTTAGGTTTATTTCGGCGCTGCTCATTGTTTTGCTCCTTATTGCTTCGTTGATTTGTTTCAATCCCTGATAGGGATTTAGGTTTATTTCGGCCAGTTTTGATAGGGATAACAAAATTGTCGCAAGCTTTGTTTCAATCCCTGATAGGGATTTAGGTTTATTTCGGCCCAGATGAATCAGCACTTTTCGTAGGGAACGAATATGTTTCAATCCCTGATAGGGATTTAGGTTTATTTCGGCGACAGTTGTCTCCTAGTTTGGCTAATGCGGTTGACGTTTCAATCCCTGATAGGGATTTAGGTTTATTTCGGCCATCGGCTCAAATGGTCAGACTTTCAAATTCAAGTTTCAATCCCTGATAGGGATTTAGGTTTATTTCGGCGCTTATAGTGCCGATCACGCTGACAGCTAGCGGCGTTTCAATCCCTGATAGGGATTTAGGTTTATTTCGGCTCGAGTTCGCTAGCATCTTCTTGGGCATCAAGATTGTTTCAATCCCTGATAGGGATTTAGGTTTATTTCGGCCCGGCACTAATCCGTTGGTTCCGGGCAAATTGTCACTGGGAGGTTTCAATCCCTGATAGGGATTTAGGTTTATTTCGGCTCGGATGGGTGCGAGCTTACGTCGTAGCCAACGGCGAGTTTCAATCCCTGATAGGGATTTAGGTTTATTTCGGCTGTAAACTACGCCAGCTTTTTCTAAAGCCGGCTTCCAGTTTCAATCCCTGATAGGGATTTAGGTTTATTTCGGCGAGGTTGCGTTTCGGACGGCGTGGAAAAATTTATCGGTTTCAATCCCTGATAGGGATTTAGGTTTATTTCGGCAAAACTACCGCATTGGGTCAATCAAAACTCGATTTTACGTTTCAATCCCTGATAGGGATTTAGGTTTATTTCGGCTTTTCCCACATCCGAGGAGTAGGGGCGACCAACAGCGGAAAGTTTCAATCCCTGATAGGGATTTAGGTTTATTTCGGCGTTTTAAGGAAGAAAGCTATGCTCCTTAATTTAGGTTTCAATCCCTGATAGGGATTTAGGTTTATTTCGGCTACTGATGCCTGCATATATCTTGGCTTGGGGGACGTTTCAATCCCTGATAGGGATTTAGGTTTATTTCGGCAGTCCTGGTGAGGGTACTTGGTTATGTCCTTTATATGTTTCAATCCCTGATAGGGATTTAGGTTTATTTCGGCAAAATATCTCTGCTCACGGCAGTCATGCTTTTTCCGAGCGTTTCAATCCCTGATAGGGATTTAGGTTTATTTCGGCGGGGTTTTGCCCTTTCTAAAAGCTTCAGTATTTTTGTGTTTCAATCCCTGATAGGGATTTAGGTTTATTTCGGCTAAAAGCTAGCGGTTTTTCTATAGCCCTACACGATTAGTTTCAATCCCTGATAGGGATTTAGGTTTATTTCGGCTTAAATTGTTTGAATACCAAATTGTTTCTTAGTGGTTTCAATCCCTGATAGGGATTTAGGTTTATTTCGGCTTGATGTCTTGCCTCTGCCTGCTGATACCGTGCAGCGTTTCAATCCCTGATAGGGATTTAGGTTTATTTCGGCATTTGGGAAGTTTGGGCAATTCGGTTTACTCAAAGTGTTTCAATCCCTGATAGGGATTTAGGTTTATTTCGGCTTTTTTCAGCGCTTTTTGCTGCTGCTCGATACCGTTTTAGAGGCGTTTCAATCCCTGATAGGGATTTAGGTTTATTTCGGCTAAATAAATCTGGGTGTCCTCAGCCGGACGGGCGTTTCAATCCCTGATAGGGATTTATACCATTTTTCTAAAGATGTGCTAGAGATAAAGAATGTAAGATCCAAGACCATCCTGTGAGAAAACCAATGACA